>NZ_JCACCM010000108.1:79333-177298 GCF_059501405.1 Myxacorys sp. | reverse complement strand
AATTTCGAGATGTGCCGATTCCATGCTAATTCATCTTCTCATTCAGCAACGCCAATTACCGAATGTGCGATCGCGGCTAGTGAAGATGCAGCAATGAGGCGATCGAGCTAAACGAATTTCTCACTCCTCAAGGCAGACCAATTTCAACCGATTTCCCAGCAACGATTTCAGGATCAGATCAAGAATTCAAACAAGGCGTTCTCGTTCAAGATCTAGATGGTCACATCGTTCAGCTACTCAAGAAGTCGAGTCGCTAAGAACAGTTCCCCTTCTACACGTTCTTCTTACTCTCTGGCTCAGAGGACTGTAAAGCCTTATCTAACACAGCGCGAGCGTCTTCTGCTTGGGCACGAGCGTCTCGATAGCGCAGATTAGTTTGAGCATAGTTTTTCAAAACTTTGAAGCCTTCTTTAAGTTGATTGATTTCTTCTTCAGTCACTAAATCATCCGTAAACAGCACATCAATGTGTTGGCGAACTTGCAGCGCTTCAGCGCGGCTCTCCTGAGCCTTGAGCTTGAGCGTTGCTAGAGCGCTCAGAATTTGGACGGCTTGATTGATAGAATCCTCATTGTCAGATGCGGTTCCGGCAGAATTGCGCCCTGCATTAATCCCGGTTGGATCTTTAATCTCAATGAAGTTCTTAGGACCAAATCCATCCGCCAAATCGGTCGGTAGTTTTCCCTCGTCCATTAATTCCATTAATTGATCCATCGCCTTTTCACGGGCTTTAGACGAGTCTTTACCAGGAACGGTCAGAATAATCTCGGGGCTTTGAGCAAGTGTGTACTGAACCATGAGGTGCTACAGAATCAACAGTAATGTCATGATAGAAGCATGATCTATCCTTTTTGATCTTAGCCTCGAAACTTTGCCACAAGAGAAAGAGACTCCTAGGCGCTGTGCAAGTAAAGAGCAGCCTCTAAGCTATCAAAGTAGCCATGAAAGCAACTCAACTGTTGCTGTTCCGTGTGTTGGGTCATCCCACCCATCGATATCCAACACAATCTCCTCTGGAGCAGTGCGATCGCGATTGATGAACGCTGCCACGACTGCGCCTCGCATCTTGCCCACCGCTTCGCTTGCTTGCAGACTTGGTTTTCCAGACAGCTGATGGTCACTTGGCTGGCCAGCAACTCCTGATTTGGCAGCGGCATCCGAACTCAGTTTGAGATCTGAAAAGCGAACTACAAGCGGGCATTGAACAGCAAGATCGTAGGGCAGTTCCGAATCACACACTGCCATGACATAATGAAGACGCTTAAAATTCTGGAGAGCCTGATTCTATTCTGTTTCAAGCTCCCTTTCCCATTCTTACTTTTGATTGCTCATGAATTATTCAGGTTAGGGTGCGATTTGCTTGCCAAGCTCTACACGATCACGCCAATCTAGGAGATTTGAGTGCCATGCTGTTCAATCGCCGCTTTCCTAAATTAAGTCTCAGCTTTCTCGTACTCTTAGCTATTACCAGTGGAATGGTTGTCTATTGGGTTTCGCCGTTGAGAGATCCGTCTTTTCAGCCTGGTACGAATGCAGGTTCCCTCATTCCGTGGGTACAGGGCGTTAGTGAAGAAACGTGGGTGATCAAGGCTTCTCTACTGGCGGCTCTCTTTGCGACAAACATCACCTTTATCACTTGGCAGTGGACTTCAGCCGAAGTTGCCCAGATGATGAGTCCATCGCAGAGAGTTGGCAGAAGAATCTCTCCCGTCCTAGCGCTCTACTATGCGCGGTTGATGGGAACGTGGATTTGCATTTTTATCGGCTTTGAAGCCTTGTTTATCGGTTACCTCCTCTACCAGTGGATGCTCGATTAAATAGGAGTCTGAGTCGGAATGCCGATCGCTCTTGGAAACGCCTTTGGGGTGAGCGCGATTTTCTTGAGATACAGGACGTGACGGACGCTCCCGGTGAGGGGAGTTTCAAACGCATCAGAGCGTTCTAGCGCTCCACCAAGCGTTTCGAGGGCAGAGGTTAAGCCACGTTCTTCTTCGGCTGTCCATTGTCCCCGATAGAGCAGGGCGACTCCTCCTAATTTAAGGAGCGGCAAGGTGTATTCAGCGCAGACCGAAGCGGCGGCAACGGCACGAATGAGCGCGACGTCATAGGTTTCGCGGTGGAGAGGATGTTGCCCAATCGCTTCGACGCGCTCGCACAACGGACGAGTATTGCCAACTCCGATCTGACTGACCGCCGTCTTTAAAAAGTTGACCTTCTTCTGAGTCGAATCGAGCAGAGTCACTGTCCAATTGGGATGCGCGATCGCGATCGGGACACCCGGAAATCCGGCTCCGGTTCCGATGTCGATCGCCCGAGAAGCCGTCGGATTTAGTGATTGAATACCGCTTAGCGAATCCCACAGATGCTTTTCCCAAAACTCCATTGGGTCAGTAATGCGGGTGAGATTAAACTGGCGATTTCCGGCTAAAACCGCTTCATAGAATGCTTGAAATAGTCGCTGCTGTTTTGGATTCGGTTGCCAATTCAGCGTTCTTTGCCAAAGCTCTAGCATTTCTGGCAGCTTCGGCGTCTCTTCGTCGGTCATGCTCTAAACGGTTGCTACACTTTACAGCCTACACGGTTGCGATCCTACGGAGCTTGCAAAGCAATTGGGCGATTGCGATCGCTCTCGGCAGCAAGCGTTTTAGGGTTCACTTCTGCCAGTTCGCCCTGTCGAATGGTCCAGCAGCGATCGGCAATCGACACCAGTTCACTCGCATCGTGCGACACCACCAGAAGCGTCCAGTGAGTTTTGAGTTTTGCGAGTAAGTTCACCAACTGACGCCGCATTGACCAATCGAGTCCGGCGGTTGGCTCATCGAGGAGGAGAATGCTGGGTTGACGAATCAGTTGTACGGCGAGGGCGAGGCGGCGCTGCTGTCCGCCGCTCAGCGAGTGGGGCGGCGTGCGGAGCGGGAGATGATCGAGTCCAACTTCGGCTAAGGCATCATGCACACGAGCGGAGCTTAATTCAGGATGTCCGAGCCGCAATTCTTCTAAAATAGAGCCACCGCAAAAATGACGTTCTGGGAACTGAAAGACCAGCCCGCTCATTTGCTGCATGTGTAAAAACGTTAATTCTTGTTCTCGCCAGAGCATGGTTCCACTGGTTGGCTCTGCTAATCCAGCTAAGATTTCCAGCAAAGTACTCTTTCCGGAGCCGCTCGGTCCAACAATAAGTCCTAACTGCTGGGGCGCAATTTCTAAATTGAGAGATTTTAGAATGGCAGTCGGGGCGGCGGTTGGATGATACGACAGATCGCGAAGATAGAGCATTTAGCGTAAAAATTTTAAAGTGGGGATCAAGCGTGTCTGAGCCTAGTTTACCCACAACCCGACTGGCTGGGGTGAATTTGGGAGAGAAATTCTGGCTTGTGCCGAATTCGGGTTACCCTGTGTAGGCACAGCGAGTCAAACTTGCAAGTCAATTTGGAAACCTGCGATCGCTTTATTGCGTCAACTTGCTGGATATCTTGTGAGAACTGCTCTATGGTTAGGTTGTCTGCTGCTCAATTCCGTTGGACATCTCGGCATTTTGGACGAAGTTTAGGCGCGGCGGCAATGCTAGTGAGCTTGCTAGCGAGTCCGTCTTGGGCAAAAGATCCGTTTAGAACCGGAAGCGCAGCTAAACCGATTGACGATCAAACAGAAGCGGCGTTCCGCTCCGTATTTGAGAAGGGAGATTATGTCAGCGCCAAAAATGCCTTGGCGAAGACACCAGCCAATGAGCCGTTGGCAGCCGCTTTAAAGGCCGCGATCGCGTACACCTACTGGTCAGGCGAATCGAATGGGCAAGCCAAACAATCTCTTCTAGATCAATTCAGCACTTACGCCACTCAGACCAAGCAAGTCGCAGAACAATCGAACGATCCCCTGCGTAGCAATCTTTATAAAGCAGTTGGCAACTTCTTAGAAGGAGCTTACACCGTTGGCAAAAACGGTGTGGTACGTGGTACACCAGGAGCATTAGGCAAACTTCAGCAAGCCTTTCAGAATTTGGATGCCGCCGAAAAAATCAATCCCAACGATCCAGAACTCAATCTGATCAAAGGCTACATTGATCTACTGCTGTCGGTAACAATCAATCTGCCGTTATCAAGCCCAACCGATGCGATTAATCGCTTGGAAACCAAGGCTCAACCAACTTACCTTTCTCAACGCGGACTCGCGATCGGCTATCGAGATTTGAAGCAGTATGACAAAGCCTTACAAGCCGTTGACCGAGCGATCGCAGCGGCTCCTGCAAATCCTGACTTAAAATACCTCAAAGGACAAATTCTTTACCGTCAAGGCAATAAAGCCGGAAGTGCTGCCCTGTTTCAGGAGGCATTGAAAAATGCAAATCAGCTTCCACCCGCACAGGTGAGCCAAATTCAGCGAGAACTGAAGATAGCGCAAGGTCGATAATTAACGTGAGTTGAGGCCGAGCCAAAAGCTTTACTCACAGCCGTCTTTCTGTGTAGTTCGCGATAGACGACCCACTACGTGTAGCGAAAGCGAATCGTGTCCCCCTGCAAGAACTACTGTAAAAACCCCTACTAACCCTCCGTAAAACACAGTTCTTACGGAGGGTTTAATTTAGATTTATCTCTACATGCAAATTGGCATACCGAGGTTAGCTTATCAGAAACTTTACGTTGCTTGTATTGTTACGCAAGTCCTCAAGGGTGAAGACTTGCTTGCCACTTTGAAATGGACGCAGCTTGAGAAACTCGCGATCGCGATAGATCAAACCCCTCTCCAAGAATGATGCGATCGCAGACTCCTATCCCTGCGATCGCGCCTCTGCCATCTAGCTACTTGCCGTTCCTAACCGGACTTTTGCACGGCGATCGACCTCGGCCCAATTCACGACATTCCACCAGTTGCTGAGATACTCAGCCCGCCGATTTCGATACTTGAGGTAATAGGCGTGTTCCCAAACATCATTTCCCATAATTGGGAAGTTGCCCTCGCTAATCGGATTATCTTGATTGGGCGTTGTTGTAATTTGAAGCTGACCTTGCCCATTACGAACTAGCCAAACCCAACCACTGCCAAAGCGATCGCCGCCCGCCACGTTAAACTGCTTCTGGAAATTCTCGAAGCTGCCAAAGGTTTGATTGATCTCTTGTGCGATCGCACCCGTTGGCTGTCCGCCTCCATCGGGACTCATAATTTGCCAAAAAATTGTGTGATTCAGATGTCCACCCGCATTATTGCGGACTTTCATCCGAATCGATTCGGGAACGCTATTAAGATCTCTCAATAACGCTTCAACACTGCGATTTTGCACTTGCGGCTGGTCTTTCAACGCCTCATTCAAATTTTTGACATACGCCGCGTGATGTTGGTCATGATGCAAGCGCATCGTTTCTGCATCGATCGCTTTACTCAGTGCATCGTACCCATAAGGTAAAGGCGGAAGTTGAGCAGGGGAAGCACTCAGCGCCCGAGCAGGATAGGCAACAGAGACATCCGGAGAAGCGGGAGCCGGGCTTTGTGAATTTGCAGTTGGAGTAGGTTGACATGCTGCAAACATCACTACCATTACTAGCCCAAGCAACAGCTTAAGCGAGTGTTTTAGCAATCGTTTCATCATAAGAATTCTCAACGTTAATAATCCTCAACTAGAACTAATTCAATTTCAGAAAACTATATTTTTCATTTTGAAGCAATACACCCGAGTTATAAATCTTATGTACTCCTAGTTCATAGATCTTATGTAAATAGCAATCTCGCCAGTAGAATCTCCGCTCTACATTTTCATTGCTGCGCTACTACCATAATTGCTTATAAATCTGTGTGACTTAATAAAAATTGATTCCTCTAAAAGGGCGTTTCGGCTTGCAGGTAAATCCGTTGCCCATTGTGAGGATGATCAAAAGACAGCGATCGCGCATGCAGATGTAATCGAGTCGTTGCTGTATCCTTTCCATACAGCCGATCGCCCAAAATTGGTACTCCCAGCCCTCTCTCATCTGCCGCGTGAACTCGAAGCTGGTGAGTCCGCCCAGTCAACGGGACAAACTCTAGACGAGAGCCGTTTTGCGCACGATCGATGACTTGAAAGCGCGTCACGCTAGGCTTACCGCGTTGCCAATCCACCTTTTGTTTGGGGCGATCGCAGGGGTCGCTCCAGAGCGGCAACTCAATCATGCCATGCAGTTGCTCAATAGGTTGCGCCAAAACCGCTTCATAAACCTTGTGGACGTGTCGCTGCTGAAACTGTTGGCTAAGCTGTCGATAGGTGGCTGCATCTCGCGCTAGTAGCAGCAGCCCAGACGTGTCTTGATCTAACCGATGCACAGCATAAATGGCATCTTCCGATCCACGCTGAAAGCGACTCAACACGCTGTCTTGAGTGTGGAGATAGCGACCTGGCACGGAAAGCAGTCCCGATGGTTTATCGACGACAAGCAGCCAGTCATCTTCATAAACAATTGGGAGAGATCCTGAATTTTGGATTGGAGTTAAACAAGCTGATAACTGGGGTGACAGTCCTGACAGCAGAAATCCCATCAAGGGCTGACAGCGATCGCGGCAAGCTGGGTAAAATTCTCCCTGAACTTTATCGCCATTAGCAGAGGGAAAACCCCACCAGAATTCCGCCATTGCTAAAGGTTTAAGCTTGTGAGTTGCAGCATAGTGGAGCAGTTTTGGGGCGCAACATTCGCCTGTACCTGTTGGAGGTGCCCCGTTGGGCATGAGTTGACGAAGCGATCGCGTCTCTCCTAAAAAATTAGTCAGTTGATAGGCGTGATGCATCTGTGCTTGCAGCGTTTGAGAAAGCGTTTTGCGTTGCCGCTTCAGATGGCAGATTTGATGATTCGCCTGCTCAATTTTTTGTTTAAGCGGTTTTAGAATATCGTCGCGCTGTTGTTTTAAGCGTCGCCGCTCGATGCCATCCTGACGGCTCTGCTGGTCTAATATCTCTAGCGATGCAGCCAGCGCTTCGTCTATTAATGTTTGAGAAAGCCTCTGGCGCTGAACCTGACGATTCGCTTTGCGTTGGCAGTGATGCTGCGCGATCGCTTGTAACTGGGTCTCAAGCTCTTGGCTTAGCACTTCATACTGCTGCCGTTCAGGAATCTGTTGTAGAGCAAGTAGCTGCTGCTTCATTTCCTCTAACAAAGATAGCGTGTGAGCTTCCTCTAACATCACGCGATTGGCTTCAAGTTGCAGAGGATCACGCCCTGAAATCGGGGTTACCCAACCCTCAACTTCGCTTTCTCCATTCAGCAGCCCAGAGAAAGCCTTTAGCACCCACTGTTTGCCTAATAGATCTTGAACTAACAGTACACCATACATTTTGCCTTCCCGACTATAGCGTTCATCCGTCGCAAGGTGCTGCATTAATCCGCGCGCGATCATTTCTGAAAATCGGGTTCGAGGAAGTTTCGCAATGCTACCGCCATTAGCACACGCAACCCCGCCGGAATCGCAGCGATCGCCATACCAGTACAGTGCAGATGAGCGATTATCAAAAAAGTCGTTCTCATCGATGAATGCTGAAATTGGATGAAGCACAACGTTATGCAAAAGAACTTAGTAACGCAATTTAGAATAAAAATTGCAGAATTATAATAAAGCGGAGATTGCTATTTTTAATTTGCTGCTCAATCAATATAAAACTTACATTGTTGCCATGCAAGCCTATCCTAAACCCACTAAAGCCGAAATTCAGGCAGCATTCGGTAGATTCATACCAGATGTTCTTGCACCCAACTTAAAGGTTTTATTTTGTGGCATCAATCCTAGTCTTTACAGTGCAGCAGTTGGGCATCATTTCGCCCGTCCGGGCAACCGCTTTTGGCCCGCACTCCACGCCGCAGGCTTTACCGATCGGCTCCTCACACCAGCCGAAGATTGCGACCTGCTAAAATCTGGCTACGGACTCACAAACCTTGCACCACGCGCAACTGCACGTGCCGATCAGCTAGACGTGGAAGAACTATTGGCAGGGCATCAACAATTAAGCGCAAAAGTGCAGCACTATCAGCCTCGATTTCTCGCAGTGCTAGGGGTGAGTGCTTACCGGATTGCGTTTAACCGTCCTAAAGCCGCGATCGGAGAACAGCTAGAATCTCTAAACGGCACCCGAGTTTGGGTATTACCAAATCCGAGCGGATTAAACGCTCACTATCAATTGAATGACCTTGCACGCACCTATCGAGACCTGCGAGTGACGGCTGAAGAATAATTGAAATACTGCGTCGCTACCACTTTCCTGAGAATTTACCGTTGAGCTTGGTCACACTTGCCTCTATGATCGGTACTTTGCAAATCCGTGTTAGGAGCGAAGGTATGGTCTTGGGCAGTTGTCATTCCGGTATTGCAGCAGGTATGGTTGCACTGCAACTCTTCTACAACTCCTCTACAGGACTCTGGAAGACAACGAATTGGTGGAACTCGGCAAACGCCCTACAAACAACGGCTGAGTACTCTCGGTTAACGGGTGACTCGACCTACCGCAAGACACTCTCCAATACTTTCGAGAAGCAAAAACACAAAAAATTTTTAGACCCCTGGTATCGAGATGACGACGGCTGGTGGGCGCTTGCTTGGATCAAAGCCTACGATCTGACCGGGGAAACTCGCTACCTTGACATGGCAAAAACAATCTTCAAGGATATGCAGAAGGGCTGGGATGCGCAGTGCGGGGGCGGTCTCTGGTGGCTTAAAAAGCAGCGAAACTACAAAAATGCGATTACAACCTCATTGTTTCTGTCAGTTGCAGCGAAATTACACCTAAGAACACCAAACGATAAGGGTACAGGAAGCTATTTGAACTGGTCAAAGCGATCGTGGGCGTGGATCAAAAAATCCGGCATGATCAACTCGAAACAGTTGGTCAACGACGGCTTGAATAGTCGTTGTCGCAACAATGGAGAACCGACATGGACTTACAACCAAGGCGTATTAATTGGCGGATTGGTTGACCTGCACAAAAGCACCCATGATCCGAGTTTGCTAAGGCAGGCACACGCAATCGCAGATGCCTCAATGCGATCGTTAGCTCCAAACGGAATTCTGCGTGAGGTCTGTGAACCGGACTGCGGAGAAGATGGCGAGCAGTTTAAAGGCATCTTTATGCGAAACTTGTCAGCTCTCCACCAAGTTTCACCAAGAGATTCGTACCGCAAGTTTATTGTCAAAAACGCGATGTCAATTTTAAAAAATGCTCGCCGCCCTCACTTTGGTCTCAGTTGGTCAAAACCGTCTGATCGGGCCAATGCCGCACGGCAAAGTTCTGCTTTGGATGCGCTGAACGCCGCGATCGCAATAACGTCGCAAAATCAGATGTATCAGGCTGAATCAGCTTCCTTAAACAAGCTCTCAATTCTACAAAAAGGAAAAGGATATGTGACCGATTGGACTCGCGATGGTCAATGGATTACCTTTAATGTTGACTTAACTTGTTCAGGTGCTTACGATTTGGCATTTCGCTATGCTTCAGAAAAAGATGCCTCTCGCACGGTCTATATCAATGGCAAAAGTATTGCTGAAAATCATCGTTTCTCTAGTACTGGTGACTGGAAGTGGCGTCAAACTCACCTCTCCAAGGTGCGGCTTAATGCAGGGCGCAATACGGTTTCGGTCATTTTTAACCGCTCGAAAGGCAGCCGTAATGAGTTGAGGTTCGATGAATTAGCCGTCAAACCGCGTTAGGGCAATACCTGTATCTCTGACACCTTGCATCACTAAGTTTCTATAGAATTATCAGAATCGAGAGAATTATCAGAATCGAGAGTCAAGCGATCGCTCAATGCTACCCAGTTTTCAACACTCAAATCTTCGGCCCGAACTTGCGAATTAATACCCAACTCTTCCAAAATTTGACCGAGTTGATCGGGTTCAATTTGACTTTTGAGATTATTCCTCAACATCTTTCGGCGGCTCGAAAACCCGGATTTGATCAACGTCTCCATCCGACGCGGATTGGTAGGCGGAGTTGCAATCTGACGAGGACGCAGCCGAATGACTGCCGAATCTACTTTGGGTGGAGGCTGAAAAGCTTTAGCGGGTACATCGCAAATGAATTCAGCCTGGGCTAAATATTGCACTCGCACTGACAATGCTGCGAAATGGGTTGAGTGAGCCGGAGCACAAATCCGTAAAGCAACCTCTTTCTGAACGAGGAGTACAATGGAATCAAATGGTTTAGGATTCGGGTTTGAGATCGTGCCTAACAACTTCCCTAAAATAGGTCCGGTAATGTTGTAGGGAATATTAGCGACGACTTTATTAAGATGCTGAAATTTTGGAAAGGGTTCTAACAATACATCAAGATCAATCGTTAAAAAATCACCTTGCAACAGCAAAAAGTTTTCAATCTTACCAAACTTTTGCATCAGAATCGGGCATAGATCACGATCAAGTTCAACCGCAACTACAGCTTGAGCTTGCTGAAGTAATTGACGAGTCAAAATGCCTGTTCCTGGGCCTATTTCGAGGACGCGATCCTTTGGAGATTGGCTTTGCCAATCGCGCTCACTTAATTCTGCCGCACTGACAATTTTACTCAAGGCTTTTTCGCTCTTGAGCCAGTGTTGCCCAAATTGTTTTCTCGCTTTTGGCACAGCTTTAGCCTAAGAGTTTAAGTTGGTAAACCGACTAATTGACCCTCACCCGGAATTACGGTTCCTAGAGTAGAAGCGTTGATGCCTTGCTCGCGCAAAAATTGAATTGTTTTTTCCGCTTGATCAGGCGAGACAATCACAACAAATCCTACTCCCATATTGAAAGTGTGAAACATGTCCCTCGGTGAGACATTTCCTTCTGCCGCTAACCAATGGAAAATTGGCAAAATCTCCCAGCCAGACGGATCAATTTCAACCGTCTGATTGGGTTGCAGACAGCGCGGTAAGTTTTCTGGCAGTCCGCCCCCGGTGATGTGAGCCATTCCGTGAATCGGAATCCCGCTTTTAAGCGCGGCTAGAATGGGTTTAACGTAAATCTGAGTCGGGGTGAGCAGCACTTCGCCTAACGTTTTGCCCTCAAGCAGGTCAGGGCGATCGCTCCACGCATAACTATGATCGCTGACAATTTTCCGCACCAAACTAAAGCCATTGCTATGAACGCCCGTACTAGGAAGCGCGATCGCAATATCGCCAGTTTGCACCTGCGAGGCGTCTAAAATTTTACTTTTTTCTACAATGCCAACCGAGAAACCCGCAAGGTCATACTCATCCGCCTGATAAAATCCTGGCATTTCTGCGGTTTCGCCGCCCAGCAACGCACAACCTGCTAACTCACATCCTTGAGCAATGCCATCAACAACTTGCGCTAACTGCTCGGGTTCTAAGTGTCCAGTCGCTACATAGTCTAAGAAGAAAAGCGGCTCTGCTCCACACGTCAAAACATCATTTACACACATGGCGACTAGGTCGATCCCCACCGTGTTGTGACACTTTAATGTATGCGCCAACTTCAGCTTCGTTCCAACCCCGTCTGTACCAGACACCAAAATAGGTTCCTGGTATCCACTCGGTAGTTGAAATAATCCACTAAAGCCACCAATTCCTCCCAACACTTCCGGGCGGTGGGTGCGTTTCACCATTGTGCTGATGCGATCGACAAAGGCTCGACCTGCTTCAACATCAACTCCAGCTTCACGATAATCCATGCTAGATGACAAGACGGCAAGATTTCAGCATAACTCACAATGTATGTGAAGTTAATATGAAGTTATCATGAAGCAAAGAAATCTATCTATAGACAGATAACAGCCTAATCGCCCTCTGAAAGGAACTTCCAGAGGCATTTTCATATGTGAAGGAACTGTGAAGTTTCATTACTTACTGATAGCACCCTGATCCCCTTGGTAAAAACTTCATGTTAGTCTGTTGCAGTTCTGTAACCAGGAGTGAACACGGAGTGAGTACGAGTTTATCGATCAGCCATTTAAGCGTTCATCGCGGTGCAATTCGCTAAAACCCTCGGACTCTAGTTTGAAGTGACTCTCAAAAGGGATATGAATAAAAAACTGATAAGCGGCCTGACTGCCACTTTGCTGCTGAGCGCAGCACTGAGTGCAACCTCTAGTAATAGTGCGGAAGCCACCCCGGCAGGAAGCCAAGACTCTCAAGCTGAATCTTCAGCCCCTCACCCGCTTCCCCTCGAGCCTCGAATAGGCAACTCGGCGAAGATGGGTCAAACCCTGACTCAACCCCAAATTGCTTCATCTCAGAGCAACGATGTGGTGAAAGTTGGTGAACAGCAAACTCCCGCTTCTCAAGCCGAGGATTCCATCGCTAAGATTCAATCTCACGATCTCTCAGGGCGCAAAGCCGCCACCGTTTACGTCAAAGATATTCCCGTCGTTACGTTCGTCGGTCCACAGCGAACAACCTCTAGTGACATCAAAATGGGAGAGGTGCAAACCGACGATGTTAAACCCGCAAAGCTCAAGTCTGGTTCTGGAAATACCCCGGTAGGAACCCCTTCTGAGCCGCGTCAAAATTTTGAAAATTCAGGTGATCCAATTGCTAGAGCTACCGCAATTGCCGCCAAACTCAATCAACTTCACCGTCAAGGGGCCAAGGCGGATTCAATCACCGTCAAGTGGAAGCCAAACCAGAGTCAGCCCCGCGATGCGTCCGCAAGCGGTCGCTACATGATCGAAGCCAACAAAATTGCGCTGATTGCGGTTGATTCGGAAACAATTTTGCCCGATACAACAAAGAGCCCTGAACAGGATGCGCTTCAAGTGACGAACCGCCTCCGTCGATTGCTCGGAAATGCACCCCCGCTGAAAGCGGTGAAGGGCAAACCAGAGCGTCGCAATGAGCAGCAGATTTCCTTCGGACCAATCAAACTGACGATCAATGGCATGGCGTCTTGGTATGGTCCTGGGTTTGATGGCAATCGCAGCGCCAGTGGAGAAGTGTTTAACCAGAATGCAATGACAGCGGCTCACAGGACGCTGCCGTTCGGGACGAAAGTTCAGGTGACAAATCTGGATAATGGTCGATCGGTTGTCGTGCGGATCAACGATCGCGGTCCGTTCTCAGGCGATCGCGTCCTTGATCTCTCAGCTGGTGCGGCTCGCATTCTCGGCCTGATTCAGTCTGGAGTGGCTCCGGTTAAACTCGAAGTTTTTGACAATCGCCGCCGAACCGCGACGGTAGAAAATTAACTGATGTCTTGTAGGGATGCGCTCAACATTCCTACAGCATCATGCTCAACCCTGTCAGGCACTTCTGGTGTTCTGACAAGTTCTTGCCCTGAATTAAAATGCCAAATCCACCTAACCCCATCGGACTGATGAGTTGATGGAGCGCATCTCTGCGGCTTAATCGCTCACGAAGGTCTTGGGGACTGGTGGTTTCGGTTTGAGTGAGTTCGGTTAAGCGATCGCCGAGTCCCAGCGCCATTAGAAATAATCCTTGCTGTGTGAATCCCAGCGTATCTAGTCCAGAGCGTTCGCCCTGAAGCTGCAAGGCTGTGAAGTTCACATGAGCAGTAATGTCTTGTTCGCCAATGTGGACGTAGGGATCGCTGTGATAACTATGTTGGTAGTAGCATTGCAGCGTACCTTGCGGTCGGGCTGCATTGTAGTATCGCTCTGCCGGATACCCATAATCAATCGTCAACACATAGCCACGCTTCAATCGAGCGGCGACCATTTGCATCCATTCGATCGCGGCTAAATTGACTTCTGTACGATAGCCCGTGGGATACCGAGAAACATCCACTCCGACAAAGTCGAAATAATCGATTAATGCAGGAGTTGAGCAATCTGCAACGACTTCTACAAACCGATTGGTTTCGGTTGTGACAAAAATTTCTTTTAACTGTTGATCTTGCACCGTCACTAAGTGAACCGGAAATGCATCAATCAGTTCGTTGGAAAAAAAACAGCCTGTGATCGACTGGGGTGGAATATCGTCGAGGGCACACCATTCGACTGATAATCCTGATCTGATCCAAGGCTGCAAGCGCGATCGCTGTTCCGCAATATGAGCTTCTGCCTTTTCAACAATCAAGTATTGCAGAGAGTCATAGCACTCTACATCGTGATGCTTTAAATAATGGAGAATATCACTCGCGAGTAGCCCTTGTCCCGCACCCATCTCCACTAAGGTAAAAGGCGTCGGTTTTTCCAATACTTGCCACATTTGAGCAAGCTGTTTAGCTACTAATTCACCAAAATCAGCAGCTAAATGGGGCGATGTGAAAAAATCACCTTTCGCCCCAATTTTTTGCTGCCACTTGGTGTAATAGCCATATTGCGGTTGGTACAGGGCCCAGCCCATGAACTCAGCAAACGTAATTTGCTGTTCGCTTGTTTCCGAAATTTGCTGAGTTAGAAATGAGATTAAGTCTGCGCAGCTTCTACTAGGTTGACAATTTGCGCCAGTTTCCTGCTCTTGCTCCATAACCTACACACTAAACCTTTACTCTATTGCACTTTCAAAAACTCTATAGTAGAATTTTTGTACTATATAAAGATTGCTGAATGAAGAGTGAAAAGCATAGTAGCAATCGATGAAAGCAATTAGCAATATCAATTACTGCCCCGATCAGCTACAAGCAATCTGGAAAAGGTAAAGACCTAGAAGCTTTATTCCAGAGCAACCCCAGATTTAGTGTTTAAGGTACCGTGCACTAAGGCCAAAGGCCATCCACACTAGCGTTGAACAAGCAAACACAGCGCACAACCTACGCTTTGATCAATTCTTTTTCTGGGGAGTCTTCGTTTGAAGGTTGAGCAGGAGCAGTCTTCGCCATAAACGCAACTACGAATTCTGCATTGGGACGAGTCTGTCTCAATACCTTGAGGTAGCCATCTGCATCATTGCGACGACGAAAACGAGTCACAACTTGGCGCTCAGCATTGGGCAGAAGTTGATAGATAATCCAGGGAGTCAACTGATCTTGGTATGTCATGGTTTCGGTGGAGGAATGAAGAATAGGTACAGTAGCGGTAGGTGAAGCTTTAGCCGAGTGAAAGGGAAATCTTTGCGTTAAACGCTATATGTAGGCTCAATGCCAAACCCACAACTATATATAGCGCTTAATTCAGTAGGTGTCAACTATTTCTACAGACTCTACAGATAGACTGAAGGCCGGGATCACCAATCTTTGCCAGCAATTGAAATCGCGATCGCAATTGCTGTCAAATAAGGTTTGCGTTGACAAACACAGCGGCAATATTAAAAATGAAGCAGCTTTAGATTTACTCAATATCTAGAAATAAAGACAACTCATTGAGAATCAATAATGTAATGAGAACAACAGATTTGCCTAGCCTAGCCGCAAAATCAACAGCTGGAAAACTGTAGACACAAATGTTGTTGCTAGCAGCAGCACTACATCATAGTCTTTCACTGCAATTTTTCTATCTCAAGGGAGAAAAGAGAAACGTAAATCTAAGCAATGCAAAGGATACCGTTAACCGAGGTTATCGAATGATGACTAGATTTCATCCTAGCGCAAAAACCTGCCTAAAATGCCAAAATTGGCATCGTGTACTGGTTGCGTCATAAATCGCAACACGACAGGACAGGTGGTTACCTGTCCTTTATATTCATCCAAGGCTCAGCATGAAGTGCAGGTCAACCCATGACTGCACGCAGAGCCAAGAACTGCACAATTACGTTATTGCAAACTCAACCGCATTGCAGCCTTTGCAAAACACATTAGCACCTCTTACAGAGTTAAAGAGGATTTAACGCAATTTCATCGATCAACTGATCCCATAATGATATCAACGCTGCCTAAAATCGTGACAATATCAGCAACTTTCATTCCTTTCACAAGATAAGGCAGGATTTGCACATTGTTAAAGTCTGCTGGACGCACTTTAAAGCGCCAGGGAAAAACATGGTCGTCTCCCATGATAAACACGCCTAACTCGCCTTTTCCGCTTTCCATCCGAACGTAATGTTCGCCTTTAGGAATTTTGAACGTTGGCGAAACTTTTTTACCAATAAATTGATAGTCAGCGCCATTCCACTCAGACTTAGGGCCTTCCATCATACGCTTTGCTTCCAGGTTCTCAAACGGACCTCCTGGCAATGCTTTTAGCGCTTGACGAAGAATTTTCACCGACTCTCGCATTTCTCGAATTCGCACGATATAGCGGGCAAAACAGTCGCCTGCGGTCTCCCACTGCACATCCCAATCGAAATCGTCGTAACATTCGTAGTGGTCAACTTTCCGCAAGTCCCACTTTACGCCTGATGCCCTCAGCATTGGACCAGACAATCCCCAGTTAATCGCATCATCTCGGCTGATCGCACCAACGCCTTCAACGCGGCGACGGAAGATTGGATTGTTGGTAATGAGTCGTTCATACTCATCTACTTTGGGCATAAAGTAGTCGCAAAAGTCGGTGCACTTATCAACCCAGCCGTAGGGAAGATCTGCCGCAACGCCGCCAATTCGGAAATAATTGTGATTGACGATGCGATAACCCGCCGCCGCTTCCCATAAGTCGTAGATCATTTCCCGTTCGCGGAAGATATAGAAGAAGGGAGTTTGTGCCCCGACGTCTGCCAAGAACGGGCCAAGCCAAAGTAGATGGTTAGCGATCCGGTTAAGTTCCAGCATGATGACGCGAATGTAGCTGGCGCGTTTGGGGACTGGAATTCCGGCTAGTTTTTCTGGAGCGTTAACCGTAATCGCTTCGTTGAACATACCTGCTGCGTAGTCCCACCGACTCACATAAGGCACAAACATAATGTTGGTGCGATTTTCGGCAATTTTTTCCATACCGCGATGCAAGTAGCCGATCACGGGTTCGCAGTCGATCACGTTCTCCCCATCTAGGGTGACAATCAACCGCATGACACCATGCATCGATGGATGGTGCGGACCCATGTTGAGAACCATGGGTTCAGTCTTGGTCTCGATCATTGCCATAGGTGTTCTGCCTCTCCCTTGATAACCCTCTCAAAAGCCCCTGTTTTTCTACGGCAGCAGGTGGTTAAAATGCTTTTATCCCGTCAAACGTGTGGAACTTTTATCTAGCGTCTGTTACATCTCCTTCATTATAGAGATACCTGGGTGCAAGCGCGGCTCCAAAATGCTTTAGCTAAAATCTAGATTTGTGATTTATCAAGCCAATTTCCACATGTAGCCTTTATCATGCGGCCTTTATGAAAGATGGCTGATGTCTGAGCAATATACCGGGATCAGTTGAATTCGTAAGAGAGAGGTCGATATGGTACAAACCCCTATTAAGCCGATCACACTAGAAGAGTTTCTAAAATTGCCAGAAACCAAACCTGCCAGCGAGTATGTCAATGATCAAGTTATTCAAAGGCCGATGCCTCAAGGAAAACATAGTAAGTTGCAGAAGAACTTGATCAAAAGTATTGATGGAGTCGTTGAGGAACCAAAAATTGCTCAGGCATTTCCTGAGCTACGCTGTACCTTCGGTGGACGCTCGACAGTTCCAGATGTAGCCGTGTTCACTTGGGCGAGAATTCCTCTCGACGAAGATGGTAATATCGCGAACGTGTTTACATCGGCTCCCGACTGGACAATAGAAATTCTTCCACCCGATCAGAGTCCGACCAGAGTCACTTCTAACATTGTTCACTGTCTGAGACACGGCACTCAGCTGGGATGGCTGATTGATCCCGCAGAAAAACTACTGCTTGTGTATGCCACCGATCAACTTGTGGCCATTTTTGAGGTTGAGACGGATGTTCTGCCTGTTCCAGGGTTTGCGAAAGAATTGCAACTCACGCTCGGAGATTTATTTGGATGGTTGAAAGTGTAGTGTTCTCCCACGTGCCGGTATTGAGCCGGGAAGTGATAGACGGGTTGGCGATTCGCGCAGGCGGACATTATTTAGATGCAACAGTCGGCGGTGGCGGACATGCTGAACTGATTTTGTCGGCGGCAGAGGTTCAGGTCACGGCATTAGATCAAGATGAGAACGCGATCGCAGCCGCTCAAGCCAAGCTACAACGCTTTGGAGATCGCGTTCAGTTTCACCAGAGCAATTTTGCTACATTTGCTCCGGGCGAGCTAAAGTTTGACGGAATCTTGGCAGATTTGGGTGTCAGTTCTGCTCAGTTTGACATTGCAGAACGAGGATTTAGTTTTCGTCACGAAGCCCCGCTGGATATGCGGATGGATCAACGGCAAGAGTTGACCGCCGCCGAGGTAGTGAATTACTCGGATGAATCGGAACTTGCGAATATTTTTTACGTTTATGGAGAAGAACGGTTGTCACGACGCATTGCTAAACAAATTGTCGAACGGCGTCCCTTTACAACCACAACCGCTTTAGCCGACGCGATCGCGCATTCAGTTCCAAAGCAATATCGCTACGGTAGAATTCATCCAGCAACGCGCACCTTCCAAGCGTTGAGAATTTTTGTGAATCGAGAATTAGAGGTGCTAGAAACCTTTATTGAAACAGCACCACAGTGGTTAGCTCCGGGGGGAAGGTTAGCGATTATTAGCTTTCACAGCTTGGAAGATCGCATCGTCAAACATCGATTAAAGGAATCACCTTTTCTAAAAGTGTTGACGAAAAAACCAATCACTCCTCAAGAAGATGAACAGCGGGAGAATCCGCGATCGCGCTCCGCTAAACTCAGAATTGCAGAGCGGTTATCCTCATAAGAGAACACGGCTTGAAACGAGCGCGATATCTCTAGGAATCTCGACACTAAAGGTTGAGCCTTGTCCTACCTGGCTTTCAACGGAGATCGATCCGTTCATCAACTGAACTAACCACCGAGTGATTGCTAGCCCTAGACCCGTACCAGGATATCGACGGCTAATGCTTTGATCAACCTGGCGAAATTCTTCAAAAATATGTTGAATATCAGATTGGGCAATGCCAACACCCGTATCTTGAACAGAAATTACAATCCGCTCAGGTGTAACTTCTCGAATCATAACGTCAACAGCACCAGTATCAGTAAATTTAATTGCGTTAGACAATAAGTTGACCAACACTTGACGAAGGCGATAACGGTCATTGGTCACCCAGGGATTGTTGAGACACGATTCGCTTCGCAGGGTTAAATTTCTTTGCTCAGCCAGCGATCGCATCTCTTCGGTGGTTGAAAGCAGCAGATCAGACAAGTTAAATTTTGCAGGCTTTAACTCTAACCGTCCCGATTCGATTTTGGACAGATCAAGAATGTCGTTGATCAGAGCTAGTAAGTTGGTGCTGTTGTTAAGAATACGACTCACCATGGCCGCAGGTTTTGGTTCTAGTTTATTGTGCCTCAGCAGTAGCTGCGAGAATCCCATAATCGCATTCATCGGGGTGCGCAACTCGTGAGACATGGTTGCTAGAAATTGGGTCTTTAGCTGAGCCGCTTCCGTGAGTTTGAGATTTTGCAATTCGATTTGCTGACGTTGATTTTCGAGTTCCTGATTCTGATGAATTAGCATAGCGTTTTGATGCGCTAATCGTTCTTCTCGTTCTTCAAGCGCATTAATGAGTTGAGCATTGTTGAGCGCGATCGCGGCTTGCTCGCTAAATGCCATTAACAACTCCAAGTCCCCCGTCTTAAACGAGGCCTGTTCTGTCCAGCTGCCGACGGCAAGAACGCCCAATCCAGCAGCATTAGAAGATGCCACCTTTCGGAGCTTTGCTGGACGAATCGCAACAGCGCAAAAAAAGGAAAGCCCGGAAGATTGCCGTTCCGATCGTTCCATTAAATAAGGTTCTCCGGTAAGAAAAACCTGTTCTAGTGTTTCGCGAAATGGAAATGTAGCGTGTTCTAGCCCAATCGTAGCGCTAACCTCAAGCTGATCGCTGTAAGGATTATGTAACAAAATCAGACCAAAGTCAGCACCCGGAATCGCCGCACAAGCAGAATCGATCGTAGCTTGCAGCAAACCTGGCAAATCGGTTAACCGTTGATTAAGCAGATCGATTAAATCTTGTAGCGCTCTTAACTGCTGCTGCTGTTCGCCCAAATCTAGAACAGCTTGACGTAAGTTTTGTTCTGCTCGTTGCGTCACCTGATGCAAAAGTGCATTGTCAGCTACCAAAGCAGAGCGTTGTGCTAAGTCTTCTGCAATCTCTTCATTAGTGTTAGGGATAGCGTTGTCATCGCTGATCTCTTTAGTAAGAGTAGTTTCAATGGGCAACACATCAAAAAAGGTTTGCAACTCGACGAGCCGACGTTCTAAGTCACGATTGAGTTGAAGAATTTTTTGCTCGTCTATTTTGCGTTGAGTGATGTCATGAATGATGCCAGTCATGCGAGAAAGGTTGCCGTGTTGATCTCGTTGAGCTTTCCCTCGTGCAGTGCAGTAGCGGTAGTTTCCAGAAGCGTGCAACACGCGAAACTCAACCTCAAACGGTGTGTCATGCAGCAGATGAGTTTGAATCGCGTGCTGTACTCGGGTTTGGTCGTCTGGGTGAATCAGTTGAAGAAAGGTATCGTAGGCTGTACCGATTTGCGCTCCTTTAGAGCCTGGTAAAGCCAGCCGAGTCACTCCTAAAATTTCGAGTAAGCGATCGTTGCAAAACACTTCGTTTTTGCAGATATACCAATCCCAGATTCCATCGGTTGAACCTTCTATGACTAAGCGATACCGCTCTTCGCTCTCCAGTAATTTTGCGCTGACTTCACGGGCGAGTAATTCAGCTTGATGCAAACGCATCACTTGTCCCAACCGGAGCGATAACTCGTTGGGTTGAATCTGACCCTTAAACCAACAATCGTTTGCACCCTCTCTCATCAGTTCGACCGCTAATGCTTCGTTGCCTTGACTGAGCAGAACGATTAGCGCAATAGGAAGGCCGCGATCGCGAATCTGTTTGACTAGCTCTAATGCGTTGCCATCAGGGAGATGATAGTCCACAATTGCGCAGTCGAACTGGCCCCCAGCGCTCCCTTCAGAGTTATTCAAAGTCCTGATTGCCTCTGCCTTCGTCTCAACTTCTACGACTTCTCGAAGGCTTGCTCCTGATTGATGCAGTAAATGATGAATCGCGATTCGAGCGACAGCGTCATCATCAATAATCAAGATTTTGAGAGGGGCGTCCATGACTCAACTAAAGAACAAAGGTTATCCAGAATAAATAGGCTTTGAGAAGGACATGCTCTCGACTTTCAAACCGTGCTGTAGCAGGTACAAGCAGCCCTAGTGAAAATAATTAACGTGTTCAATGCAGTATGCACTAAACAAACAACTTTATTTTTTCTAGCGTTTGCCCAACTATATTTTTATTATTACTTTTGTTAAAAGAAGAGATATCGTCCGTGAGAAAGGTTGGATCTATAGACGGAGGATGAGTTTTGTAGCTCATCCTCAGAGAGACCTCTATGATTATTCTCTTCTCCAGCAAGTTCAATAGAGGATGTTCAGCATTAGAGCCTGGTTCTATCAGCTAGGGTTCACTCTAGTTTTGAGGTGAGTCTAATAAGCCGCTAACGGATAACCCGATGTATGCCTACATCGCGCTCACTTTCGAAACTTGGGTACAATGACACTCGCTCTGAAGTCAAGTACGACTTCAGAGCGAGTGTGAAGTTATATAACAGAGCTTAGCCTTTCTCGGCTAAATTTCTATCCTAGGACGTATGTCATAAATTGCGTAACATTGCTAGTGGTCTACGACTGCATCTAGAATGAGAGCGAAAATTGACAGTGGTTGTTCTGTGCAGAGCGCCATTCTATCGGAGTCACTTAAACTGCGGGTCACAATATTAACTGCACAATTACATAAGCCTGTTGTTAAACGTTCTGCTATGTTCTAATCGCTATAGGAGTAACGCCAATGAATACTGACATTCGTATCACACTCGTTGAAGATCATGATTTAACTAGGGTCGGGATGAAAACGGCTCTGCAACAGCGAGTCGGGTTCCAGGTGGTGGGAGAAGCCGCTAATGGAACCGATGGGTTAAAAATGTTGATGGCGATGAAGCCAGATGTGGCGATCGTGGATATTGGGTTACCCGACATTGATGGAATTGAACTGACGCGTCGCTTTCGTCAAGCTCAAGCGCTGATGGAGGATGACACGCATACACGGGTTTTGATTCTGACGTTACAAGATAGTGAGGATGTCGTCTTAGCAGCATTTGCGGCAGGAGCCGATTCTTACTGCATGAAGGATGTTAGTCTCGATCAGCTGATTGAGGCGTTGCGCGTCACTAATGAAGGTAACTCTTGGATTGACCCTGCGATCGCACGGGTGGTGTTGCGCCAAAATCACTCCTCCCAAGTGGTGCAGGGGACGGCAGATGAAAATAATCTGGTCGCGATCGCGGCGGCAGAACCAGAATATAACCAAATTATTGAAGCGTATCCGCTGACGGAGCGGGAGCTAGAAGTATTGCAACTGATTGTAGATGGATGCAGCAATGCGGTGATTGCCGAAAAGCTGTTTATCACAGTGGGAACGGTGAAGACCCATGTTCGGAATATTTTGAATAAGCTGTGCGCTGACGATCGCACTCAGGCAGCCGTGCGAGCGTTGCGATCGGGCTTGGTGGGTTGATGTCAACATTTTGATGTTTAACGTTGGGTAACGGATTGAGCGGGTTCTCACGCGACCCAAGTTTTTAATCTGCAAAGGCAGGATGATCTGATCGTCACGCTCTAGACTAGAGGACAAGAGCAGTGTTTGCAGGTCGCGGAGGTCAGATGGTCACGCTACAACTAAGACAGATCGACATTCCGCCAGGACACCGCATTCTTTTTCGAGATGTAAGTTGGCAAGAGTTTGAGGCGATTCTCGATGAGATGGGAGAGAACCGCGCATCTCGTGTTGCCTACAGTGGAGGAATTCTAGAAATCATGGCTCCATTGCCCGAACACGAAACGACAAAAGTATTCATCAGCGATTTTGTCAAAATGCTGCTGGATGAAATGGGCATTGAATGGATTTCTCTAGGCTCGACTACCTTTAAGAAAGAGTTGATGGCTGCCGGAATTGAGCCAGATGACTGTTTCTACATTCAAAATTATGCACAGATGGTTGGGAAAAAACGTTTGGATCTCTCGGTTGATCCACCTCCCGATCTGGCTCTGGAAGTTGACCTCACCTCTAAAACTCAGATGGTTGCCTACGAAGCGCTAAAGGTTCCTGAGGTTTGGTGCTTTGACAATGGTGTGCTTAAGATTTACGTCTTGCAAAATGACCAGTATGAGCTTGTTCAGACGAGCCCCACGTTTCCAGATTTATCGCTGGTGCAAATGATCCCACAGTTCATTCGGCGGGGCCAGTCCGAACCAATGAGTGCGGTGAGACGATCGTTCCGTCAATGGCTCAGAGAGCAGACGGGATGAGCAAGCTCGTTGCGTTAGATGCGACAATGGTTTCGTTCCTCTCACGCAAAGAGCTTTAATGGATGTGGCGCGTAATTGTGAATTGCTCTGCTGATAGTTGGGTCACTCAGGCTAAAGCATTCAATGAGATTCTGGCAAAATACCCGACTAAGCCGCTCTCTAGTAAGAAGATGCAAGGGGATGGGCGGCGGATTATGGAATTTCAGCTTGACGATGTAAGTGATGCAGAGTCGCTTCAAGACGAATGTTTGACGCTTGAGGGTTTTATGGCGCAGTTTGAATCGTTGTAGATCAATGCTCATGCTCAGACATTGGCTGTTGAAAGTGTACGGTTCAACAGCCAATGTTTAAGGTTCAACGACGAATGTCTGAGGTGCGTCGTTGCAAGTCTGAGGTGGGCTGAGGTAGGTTGAACATTCAACGACGAATGTTTGAGGTTCAAGCGTGAATGTCTGAGGTGCATCGCTGATGCTCAGAGGTTCAAGCGTGAATGTCTGAGGTTCAAGCGTGAATGTCTGAGGTGGACTGAGATAGGTTGAACATTCAACGACGAATGTCTGAGGTTCAAGCGTGAATGTCTGAGGTTCAAGCGTGAATGTCTGAGGTTCAAGCGTGAATGTTTAAGATTCAGCAGTGATTGTCAAAGGTTCAAACGTGACGTAAAACACTTCAGCAGTGAAGCATGAAGTTCTACTCTTCAAAGGCTAACCCTCGACTGTGGCGATTGCTTCGCAAGCCCTAACGATCGCACTGTCGGGACGTTAACGTTGAGCATTTTAATTGTTGATACATCTAAGACGGGTTTAGGAAATAACATGGCAACTGATCGCTCTCACCTCAAAATTCTGCTGCTTCAGATGCGAGAGGATGATTTTACGCGCCAAGAGGAATTCGATGAATTCGTGCGCTATAGTCGCCTTGATGCGAGTCAATTCAAAGTTCTCGATACCTTCGTTACGCCTGAGTTCGAGCCGTCAATCATGGATGAATTTGATGCTCTGTTCATCGGCGGATCGAGTGATGTTTCCGTTACTCAACCGGATATCTATCCCTTTATCATCCCAATTAAGAATCTATTAATTCATTGCTTAGATCAGGAAATTCCCGTTCTAGCTTCCTGTCTTGGATTTCAAGCCGCCGTAGCCGCATTGGGTGGTCAGGTCATTATTGATAAAGCCAATCTAGAAATGGGAACCTATCAGATGTGGCTCACCGAGGCGGCGACAGATGACACATTGTTTCACGATGTTCCCAACGGCTTTTGGGCAGTGTCGGGTCACAAAGAACGAGCGTTAGTGATGCCCGAAGGAGCCGTGGTGTTAGCGTACTCCGATCGCTGTCCGTTCCATGCTTTTAAAGTCTCAGGCAAGCCATTTTATGGGTTTCAGTTTCATCCCGAAGTAGACGCGCCCGATATGGCAGAGCGGATTATTCGATATCAGAGCCGCTATTTAGACAGTGATGAGCAGGTGACTCAGATCTTGAGTAATCTTCAAGACACTCCGATCGCAAACCAACTGATTCAAAAATTCGTCGATCGCATTCTCCTCACCTAAGCTTTCGTTCCGAATTAGCGATACGGTATGATACTGTCCGCAGTCCGATGAAAAACTATAACCGACATGGCACAGCATCGCATCACGCTCCTTCCGGGCGATGGAATTGGTCCTGAAATTATGGCAGTCGCCGTCAAGGTGTTGAAGACGGTCGGTGAAACCTTTGACTTAACCTTTGAGTTTCAAGAAGCGCTGATTGGAGGCGCGGCGATCGATGCCACAGGCGAACCGCTTCCTGCTGAAACCCTAGAAATGTGTAAGAACAGTGACTCTGTGCTGCTCGCCGCGATCGGGGGCTACAAATGGGACACGCTACCGCGCCATCTGCGCCCCGAAACTGGACTGCTCGGACTCCGCGCCGGACTCGGACTCTTCGCTAATCTCCGTCCCGCTACCATCTTGCCTCAATTGATTGACGCGTCCTCGCTCAAACGCGAAGTCGTCGAAGGCGTTGATATTATGGTGGTGCGAGAACTAACCGGAGGCATTTATTTCGGTCAGCCCAGAGGTGTGTTTACAACCGAAACGGGCGAAAAGCGGGGCGTCAACACGATGGCGTACACCGACTCTGAAATCGATCGCATCGGTCGCGTTGCGTTTGAAACAGCTCAAAAACGCCGGAAGAAACTTTGCTCGGTTGATAAAGCCAACGTGCTAGAAGTGTCGCAACTGTGGCGCGATCGCATCACTGCCCTCGCCGCCGACTACCCCGATGTCGAACTGTCTCACCTCTACGTCGATAATGCGGCGATGCAACTCGTTCGCTCACCTAAACAGTTTGATACGATCGTCACTGGAAATTTATTTGGAGACATCCTTTCAGATGCCGCTGCCATGCTCACAGGCAGCATCGGCATGTTGCCCTCTGCCAGTTTGGGCGCATCTGGTGCAGGCGTTTACGAACCCGTTCATGGATCTGCCCCTGACATTGCCGGACAAGACAAAGCCAATCCCCTCGCCCAAGTGTTGAGCGCAGCGATGATGTTGCGCTATGACTTAAACCAGCCCGACGCTGCCAACCACATTGAGCAAGCCGTACTACGCGTCCTAGACCAGGGCTATCGAACCGGAGACATTATCGCAGAGGGCAACACCTTAGTTGGATGCGAAGCGATGGGTAATATCCTGATTAAGGCGCTAACAGAAGAATAGATAGATCGTGAAGGTGAGATGGCTTATGGCACTGCCTCTCTACCCAAAGACAGGTCTTCTACCGTTCACATTCCATTTATTTTGTCAATCCTAGACTTTAACAGTAGGATACTCTCGGAACACAAAGTGAGGACAGACGCGGTGGTTAACGCTTTACCCATTAGAGATACAGGAGCAGATGTGGACGACGGCAGCTTTGCGGCGTACCTCGACCCGATGGTGATTCGCTCGGCACGCCAAATTTACGAAACCTACTACTCAGTTCATCCCGAACTGACCGAACCCCCGCTCGGCGTCGCGATCAATCGCGTCACCCATCGCGGCAAACTGATCTTTACTCGCAAACCCGCTTTGCTACCCCAAGAATGCTTTATTCCCTTCGAGCTGATTCAGTCCTCCGTCTATTAACCAGAACTAGGGATTAGGGTTGCGGTTAAATCGGTCGGTCAGACCAAACTTTAGGCTGGCTTTAGGGAAGATTAGAAATTAACTTGTCCCATTGCGACCCTAGCCCCAATTTGTTATGGAGATTTTTCTCACGCTTCCGGCTTGCTTTGTTGTGTTTGCTTTAGGCGCATCGATCGGCAGCTTTCTCAATGTCGTGATTTATCGGCTGCCCGCGAACCTTTCACTCCTTTACCCGCCGTCACGCTGTCCTCACTGCCTCACTCGGCTGAAGAAGCACCACAATGTGCCTGTGTTTGGCTGGCTGTGGCTCAAAGGCAAATGCGGACACTGTAAGAGCGCTATTTCACGGCGCTATCCGCTGATTGAATTCGCCACTGGACTTTTATTTTTACTTGTATTTTTGATGTTTGGCGTCTCGGTTCAGACGCTTGGCTACTGGGCGTTCCTCAGTTGGCTGCTTGCCCTTTCGATGATCGATTTAGACACCATGACTCTACCAGAGCCGTTGACCCGATCCGGTCTGGTGTTAGGATTAGCATTTCAACTTTGCTTAGGCTGGACGACATCTGGGTTAGCGGGCGCAATTGAGAGATTTATGATGGGCGCGATTGCCGCCGTTCTCGGCATCTGGCTGCTGGATCTCATTGCGATCGCTGGCTCAATGGTTTTCGGTCAACAAGCGATGGGCGCGGGCGATTCTAAACTGATGGCCATGATGGGCGCATGGCTCGGCTGGAAATCCTTACTATTAGCTGGATTTCTCGCTTGTGCTTCTGGTGCAATGGTTGGAGGAGGCGCGATCGCGCTGGGAATTTTGTCGCGTCGTCAGCCGATGCCGTTTGGTCCCTTTTTGGCACTCGGAGGGGCGATCGCGCTCTTTTACGGAGAAACGTTGATCGCTGGATATATGAGTCAGTTTACGACTTTTGGACAGGGCTGAAGGAGCGTAAGACAATTGAGGCTAAGACAGAAGTTCTCTTGATCATTAAAGCGATTCTATGGAGCTTCGCGAAGCTCTATAGAATGCACTGTACAAAGCTGCCTATAAATAATCGACAAATGCTACCAAGCCCTAACCTCTAAAGCCACTGTATCAGCCACCTTGCAAACGCTTCTCCATCAAGGTTTTGCACCTCAACACGAGGCAACTGATAGCAATCACTCTTGTGCCCAACTTTGCTGGCATTGGTTGAGCAAGCATAGGCAAAATTAGTTGCGCGGACTAAATCAACAGTTTGAGTATTGTAGTTGCCATATGGGTAGGCAAAGCTGTTGACAGAACGACCCAACAGAGTTTCGAGATCAACTTTACTTTGCTGAATTTCTTGTTGTTGCAGCGTTGTAGATAATGTTGCAAGCTGCGGATGATGAACGGTATGAGCGCCTATGTCGATTAAGTTCCCTTCGCCCAATTGACGAACTTCTTCTGGCGAAAGCGATCGGTGAGTTAGACGCCCTGTAGAACTAATGCTTGCCCAATTAACAAGTTGTGTGAGAAGACTCTGACGCTCTTGCTCAGGCAGTGGAAAAAATAGACGGCTGAGAGAGCGGTAGATCGAGTGACGGATGGTTGGGTCAGCATTGCTTGGAGCGTAAATTGTCCACCTGCGATCGCGCTCAAAATCCGCTTCAGAATACTGAACGACATCACCTAAGCTCCATCGGTAGAAGTCACCAGCAATCTCTATGCACAACGTTTCAGGCAGGTTTCCAGGCTGCAAGAAGATGCGATCGAGCGTATCCCACCAAAACTCCTGGTTATGTTGCCAATTTCCGGTAGAAATAAACATCGTTGCCGGAACATTGTGTTCTTCCAAGAGAGGCTTTGCCGTGAACAGATTGTCTGCATACCCATCATCAAACGTGATGCCTACCGTCCGTTCTAAAGACTCTCCAGCCTGAGCGGCTTCTACAATCTGCTGCAACGGTAGAAGACGACAGTGTTGTTTTAAGACTTTAAGCTGCTCTGAAAAATGGTGCGGTGAAACACAGACGCGACAAGGATCGTTTAGCGGTTCAGCAATGCGGTGATACATCAGAATGATTCCTCCTGATGTGAGCCGGTGCTTAAACTTGTCCGTTATTTTCTGCAATTTTCCAAGTCCAGGAACTCTCATGGGTTGTCTCACAGTTTCTTGAAGGTGAATGAGGTGATGTAGGGCTGAATGCAATGAGAAACACGTCCGTGGAGGGCTTTCTGCTAAAAAGTCTTAGACGGAACAGATTCTTTAAGGCAAGTCATTGAGTAGTAAGATTACAAGCCACTGAGTAGTGAAATTCTTACCAATACCCTACAGGAGCATGACCTCTACCTCTAGTATGAAAAGCAGATCTTTACAGTAAAAAAGTTTTTTCTTTATAGAATATAGTCTTGTCTTCATTAATCTGCGTAAGCAGGATTAGACCGAACTTCAACTCGATGCTGTGAAAATCTTGCTTGCAATACCACAATTTTCTCTGCACTACTCTTAAATTTATTTGTTTCCATATACATTGGCTAATTGCATATATTTCTATTTAGTTTGTTGTATGTATTGCTATTAGTTGATAGAAGAACGTAAGCTCATGAATTTACATAAGTTAGGAAATAATTTAGAAAAGGATAAGCGCTAGACTTACCCCTAACATCGGTTCATTGATTTAGGCGAGCAGTTCTCCCGTCTCTTGCAGCGCGTGTAGGCGTTGATAGATACCACCATGATGGAGGAGTTCTTCGTGGCTTCCGACTTCGACAATGCTACCTTTGTCTAGCACCACGATTTTGTCAGCTTCTCGAACCGTACTGAGACGGTGAGCAATGATAATTAGCGTACGAGTTCCAAGCAGCGATCGCATCGCCAACTGAATTGATCGCTCTGACTCATAATCTAAACTTGATGTCGCTTCATCAAAGATCAGCACATCGGGGTCAACAATTAGGGCACGGGCGATGCCAATTCGCTGACGCTGACCCCCTGAAAGCCTGACTCCCCGTTCTCCAACAACCGTGGAATATTTGGCGGGCATCTGATAGATGAAGTCGTCTGCCTGAGCAATTCGACAGGCTTCGCGAACTTGATCCATCGTGGCGTTGGGATTGCCATAGATTAGATTGTCTAGCAGCGTTCCGTTGAAGATATCGACTTCTTGATGCACGATCGCAAGTCGCTTTCGATACCCTGTGATATCTAGTCGTCGGATGTCGTAACCGTCCACTAGAATTGCACCTTGATTCGGTTCAAAGTAGCGAAACAGGAGCTTCACGAGAGTTGATTTACCGGAACCCGATCGCCCCACTAAGGCAACCGTTTGATACGGCTCAATTAAAAGATTGATATCTTTTAGAACTGGGCGGTCTGCTGCATATCCAAAGGTGAGATGGGAAAACTCCACTTTCCCTGTGAACTGATAACTGGGAATGGATTCCGCACTTTCATTCGGATGGTGCGACCGATCTATTGCACTTGCATCGGTTCCAACAGGTAGCTGCATGAACTCGTGAAAGCGAATCATTGAGCCATAGCGACGAGCTAAAAATTCTGCAACTTGACTAATCGGTTCTACTTCCGCAAACGCCATGCTAGACACAGTAAACGTTGTAATGAAATGCCCCAAGGAAATGTTGCCTTGAGCCGTGGCAATGACTGTCAGCACAAACACGAGAAAAACACTGGACTGGACAACGATGCGTTCGTACATAGCAAGGTTGACGTAGCCTTTGTGAATCCGATAGTCCAGCACCTTGAACTCGCGATCGAGGCGTTGTCGCTGCCGTTTCAATTCTGAGGTCTCGGTTGCAAATGCTTTGACCGTTTTGATGTTGGTGATAATTTCAGATGTTCGACTTTCGGTGTCCTCCATGTATTTGTCGAGCTTCTCTTCCTGACTAGAAAGGCGCTTAAGCCCTAGTAGATTGAATCCGACGATTCCTACAAAACAAACGAGTAATAATAACGCAATTCGCCACTCGATTAGGAAAACGACAACGAAAATACCAAAGACTCGAAAGAAACGTGGAAGCAAGTTTCCAACGACTTCAGGATAACTCCAGGTATGATTAGATAATCCTTTTGCAACACGAGCAGAGATACGGCCCGGATTATTTTCGTCATAAAATTCTATCGGTAAGGTCAACACTTTCCGAATCGCCTTTTCAGCGTTTTCGCGGCGCGCTCGGAATGCTGTATCCCACGAGAACCAAGCCCCAAGCCAAGGTTGAATTGGGGCGCGGCCCACGGAGATAATAAACACTAGAATGAGCAAGACAGCAAGTGTGAAAGTGCGATTATCCAGATCTAAACGACTGCCCACTCCAACCCACTGAGCAATCCCATCAATCACCCCTTGAGTAGGGCGATCGACCGCTTGACCAGACAGAACATTAAGAATTTGCCCGATCGCATAGGGAACGAACAGATCGAGAATCTCGAACAGACTCATCATTGCAACACTGAAGAGAGAGATTCTCCAGTAGTTGCGGAAGTAAAAAACGATATTTTGAAACTTAGCCATATAACCTCCTGGGAGCGGCTAAAGTAGGTCGCCCTGACGGATGTTGAATTCGATTCAAACAGAAATCGCGAGACAGACTATCTTAGCTATCTCGATTCGGGCAAGCGGAGGGCTTGCAAGACTGGTATCAGCAGAAAATTTTTGAGAACGTCTAGCGCATAGAGCTAGTAAAGGTGTCTCTTCATAGAAGTACTGGAGATTAGATTTATTATTGTACTACAAATAATACAGAAGACTACACTTAAATTTCGCAATCTCTAAATATTGGTTTAGCCGCATAAAAAATAGGGGTCGCCGTGGCGACCCCTATTTTTTATGTCTGACATCTAAGTTTGAACCTAGAGAACAGGAACAAAGCGCTCCTTTTCAGGAACCGTCGTGTACTCTGCCACAATCTGACGGAACTCGTCACCCTCGATCGTTTCTTTCTCGATCAGCAAGTCAACTAAGCGATCGATAACTTCGCGGTTGTCTCGCATGATCTGACAAGTTTCTTGATAGCAGCGTTCCACAATATCGTGAACCTGGGCGTCAATGCGGGATGCGATATCTTCGGAGTACTCCGATCGCGTCATCCAGCCACCACCCAAGAAGACTTCGCCTTGCTGACTTTCAAGAGACATTGGACCGAGAGGAGACATACCGAAGCGAGTTACCATCTGTCTCGCCATGCCCGTCAACTGCTGTAAATCGTTTCCGGCTCCAGTTGTGATCTCTGCATCCCCAAAGATGACTGCCTCTGCTGCCCGTCCGCCCAATGCACCTTTGATGCGGGCTAAAATCTGCGATCGCGAAATCAATCCCTGATCTTCAGACGGTGTAAACCAGGTCAATCCTTGTGCCTGACCGCGTGGAACCAGCGTCACCTTCTGCACTGGATCATGGTCTTTCACCAGCGTACCAACGATCGCGTGACCCACTTCGTGATAGGCAATCAAGCGCTTACTCTTGCTATCAACCAGCGGCGTGCCCTCCATACCTGCGACGATCCGATCAACGGCATCATCGATTTCTAGCATCGTCATCGCATCCTTGCGACGGCGAGCGGTGAGGATTGCGGCTTCGTTCAGCAAGTTCGCCAGATCTGCACCAGAGAATCCAGGGGTGCGACGGGCGATCGCTTCGAGAGAAACCTCGTCGGCAATCTTTTTGTCACGCGCATGAACTTCTAGCACTTCGAGACGACCTTTAATATCGGGAACGTCTACCATCACCTGACGGTCAAATCGGCCCGGACGCAAGAGCGCAGAATCTAGTACATCCGCCCGGTTGGTTGCCGCGATGATAATGATTCCGGTATTGCCCTCGAAACCATCCATCTCGGTCAAGAGTTGGTTCAAGGTTTGTTCCCGCTCATCGTTACCGCCGCCAATGCCTGCACCACGCTGACGACCAACGGCATCAATTTCATCGATAAAGATGATGCAGGGTGCATTTTCTTTAGCTTTTTTGAACAAGTCGCGAACGCGAGATGCGCCCACACCAACAAACATTTCGACAAACTCAGAACCCGAAATCGAGAAGAATGGAACTCCTGCTTCTCCTGCGATCGCTTTTGCCAACAATGTCTTACCTGTTCCCGGAGGTCCAACAAGCAATACGCCCTTCGGAATGCGCGCTCCAACTGCCGTAAAGCGCTCAGGCTTCTTCAAGAAGGTGACAACTTCTTGCAACTCTTCTTTGGCTTCTTCAATTCCAGCGACATCATCAAACAGAACGCCTGTCTTAGCATCCATCTGAAAACGCGCTTTAGATTTCCCAAAACTCATCGCTTGTCCAGGACCACCCGGAACATTGTTAGAGCGACGGAACAAGAAGAACAAGCCACCCAGTAAAAGAATTGGGAAGACTAAGTTACCTAAAAGGCCCCATACCGCACCATCGTTGCGAATCGGATGGGAATCAAAGTTAATGTTGGACGTCCGCAAACGAGTAATTAGCTCAGGCGTATTTCCCGGAAGATCGACCCGCAAGCGCTGTAGCCGGTTGTCCAGTTCGGGGTCAACCGCTTCGATGATGGCAGTCCGTCCACCATCATATAGATCAACGCTCTTAATCCGGTTATTGTCTAAATACTCCAAGAACCGGCCATAGGTCATGCGGGTATTGGCAGCATTTTTATTAGCTACTGCATCTGGGTTTGGAGCGAATGACCCTTGCCACAGGAAAAACCCAACCACTAAAGCGGGCAGTGCCCATAACAGGATTGTTCTCCAGGATGATTTCATAAACTGGCGACCTCAATCACGGCTACAACAACTAGTCTCAATCGTACTCAAAAGCAGGATTTTCTTACTCATGCAGAGGGAGTGAATTACCCTTCAAATGGGGTTTAATCATCTGTCTCATGCACTGATAAATAATTTTTCAAGCATTTAATGAGAGAATCTTAATCAAATGTAACGTAAATTATGACATTCAGGCAACGAAATCACGAAAGAGCTATAAGTTCAGATAGCTGAATTCATAGCCCTAGCGTTACAAATCTGAGTGATTAAAAAATTTACGAAGCGCTGATCGCAATAGCTTGCTCAAAGCGATCTCGATCCATACCTTTCTGATTCAATAGCAGCCACGATTGAACCAGATCCGGCCCTTGCAACGCTCCAGTCAAAGAGGCTCTCAAAGACTTCATCACCAAGCCTTTTTTCAGGTTTTGCTCTTTCACAACCTGTTTAATGACGGTTTGAATTGCATCTTCTGTTAATTGAGTATCAGGATCGGTAGCCGCAAGAATAGCTTTAAGTGCAGTAGCAGAGCCGTCTTGCTGGAGATGGGCTTTGGCCTCTTCAGTAAAGGTTAACGGCATGAATAGATAGCGCGTCATCGGAACGGCTTCATCTAATCTCGATAGGCTCGGGGCGACTAAGGCTGCAATTTGTTCAAGCCAGTTGCGATCGCGGGTCTCATCAAACGGGTAGTTCGCGTCGCGCCAATACGGAATCAACGTATCGGTAATATGCTCCACGGGCATCGAGTGCAAATACTGCCCATTCAGCCAGTTCAGCTTATCCCAATCGAACTTTGCCCCGGCTTTATTCACCCGATCGAACCCGAACTGCTGCGCGGCTTCTGCAAGCGTGAAAATTTCAGTCATCGGTTCTGGAGGAGACCAGCCGAGCAGGGTCATATAATTCGTGATGCCTTCTGGGGTGTAACCCATTTGCTTAAAGTCAGAAATCGACGTAACGCCGTCGCGCTTTGAGAGCTTCTGACCCGCTTGATTGAGAATTAAGGGCGTATGCCCAAATTCTGGAACGGTTGCGCCTAATGCCTCATACAGCAAAATTTGCTTTGGCGTATTACCAATGTGATCTTCTCCACGAATCACATGAGAGATCTGCATCTCAATATCATCGACCACCACCACAAAGTTGTAGAGCGGTTGACCAATCCCATGCGTATCGGCGGCACGAGAAATTACTATATCTCCGCCGAGGTCACGCCCTTTCCAAGTGACGGTTCCGCGAACTAAATCTATCCAAGAAATCTCGCGATCGTCGTCAATTTTGAACCGAATCACGGCTTTTCGGCCTTCTGCCTCAAATGCGGCTTGCTGTTCTGGCGTCAAGTTTCGGTGACGATTATCGTAGCGGGGGGCTTCATGACGAGCTTTCTGCGCTTCTCGCATCGCCTCTAGTTCTTCTGGCGTGTCATAAGCGCGATAGGCTAGGCCCTTATCGAGTAAGGCTTGAATGTTCTGAGCATAGAGATCCATGCGATCGCTCTGGAAGAACGGTCCTTCATCCCAAGTCAACCCTAGCCAGGTTAAGCCGTCGAGAATGTTTTGCGTAAATTCGGGCTGCGATCGCTCTAAATCCGTATCTTCAATTCTCAGAATAAATTTGCCGCCTTGATGACGCGCAAACAGCCAGTTGAAAACAGCGGTTCTTGCCGTTCCAATGTGTAAATTTCCGGTGGGACTAGGGGCGATGCGAACTCGAACAGACATAAAAAACGCTACGAGAGGGATTTTGTATTCCTCATTCTAGCGGTACAGCGATGCTGGCTTCATGACTCTGGCAGAAAGTCCTCATCTAAAGCCTGTTCCAATGAGTAAGGAGACGATTCTGGAAAAGTGTCTATTGACAAGCCTGTCTCATCTGTTGCAATCTTTCGCCCAGCTAGATATCCATTCTCTAAAACGGTCGGCAGATAATTCTTCAAGCTTGGGCTATCTTCTAAGATGTCTAAAATCCTCAGTCTGGCGTTACGGATTGAAGCCTTCCAACTATTGGAGCGCTGGCTAGGTTGAAACTGCCACTTCAGTAAGTGCGTAAATAGAACGTTGAGATCGCTTCGTAAAGCTTGTCGATCGCGCTTTCCCAAGTCCTCAATCTCCTCTAGCAGGTTGATCATGTCTAAATCCTCATAACGTCCCTCTTGCAACGCTCGAAGTTGAGACTCAACCCACAGATTGAAGTCTGTGTCATAGAGAACTTGAGTTTTCAGCATACGCTTTTCTCATCTCGATTAGAGCTATGGTTACGGTCTTAAGATAGTCACAAGCTTATAGGTTTACTTCGGGTTTTGCAGTCCTTATTCTAGTGGGTGCGTTCTTGACTCCGGTAAAAAGTCCCCATCCAACGCTTGTTCTAAGGTGTATGGCGGTGCTTCTGGAAAGGTATCTAGGGCTAAACCTGTTTCATCTGCCGCAATTTTCCGCCCGTCTAAGTAAGCCTCTTCTAACACGGACGGTACGAAATTCTTCAAGCTAGGACTATCTCTTAAAGTCCTGGCAATTTTAATCCTAGAATTGCGAAGGGAGGATTTCCAGCTATTGCACTGCTGTTGGGGTTGAAATTCCCACTTTAGTAGATGAGTAAAGATCACTACCAGATGACTTTCCAACGCTTGTCGATCGCGCCTTCCCAAGTCCTCAATTTCCTCTAACAGGTTAGTCATGTCTAAATCCTCATAGCGCCCTTCTTGCAACGCTCGAAGTTGAGACTCAACCCATAGATTGAAGTCTGTATCGTACAGAATCTGAGTTTTCAGCATCAGCTTGCCTCGTCTGGGCTATGTCAGTATTTTAATCTGTGTCATTGAGTGGAGAGTTAGAAATGCGATCCTTCGGAGCATGGCAAAGCCAATCCAACGTCAGGAGAATCTTCACGCGATCGCGATCCATCCTTCCCTTTGTGGAAATGTCCTTCCCGTGATGGGAACGCTCCTCCACGATGGCGAACTGTCCTTCCCGCTATGGGAATGTCCTTCCCGTGGTGGGAACGTTCTTCCTGAGTCAGGAATGTCATTGTGCGATCGTCAACTGTTCTTCCCATACTGGAAACGTTCTTCCCATACTGGGAACGTCCTTCCGCGCTCCGTTCTTCCCGCAACAATATTCTTCTTGTGATAAGTATCACCGTTCCCTGTCGTTGTCCGCCAAAAACCAAGGGGAACATTAAGGACGCCAATCTTATACAGTTCACAGGAGCACTATGGCACTACCCGACACATCCAAACGACTGCGCGACGGCTGTATCCAACAAGACATCGCCTCTCTACGCGGCGCAAAAGGCATTAGAAACTTCACGCCCCTGCGTCCAGAAGCGGAAGTCTCTAATCTCAGCCAAATCGAACAGGAACTCAATCACCTTTACGAAATCGAAATTCAGCTAAAAGCCAAGCATAAAGCTGCCTTGGACGCAGTGCGAGAAGCCGAATGGAAATTTCACAACGGCGTTCAAGCCTTGAAAAGCAGCGTCATAGGGCAGTTTGGCAAAAATAGCAACGAAGCAGAAGCGATCGGCTACAAAAAGCAGGAGGACTACAAACGTCCTAAACGCGACAAAAAGAGCGATGCCAAAGAGTTCGTCACCAAGAACACTTAACGACCCACAGGCGCGATCCGTCGGAAGCTCTGGCAAAGCCAGTCGTCTCCTCTACTTGCCAAACTGACCAGGGCCTTCTGACTTTAGCTTACCGTTGAGCCTCGCCATACGAAAGCACTCACCAACTCTCAGTTAATAAGGTGAGCTTCTTGAATAAGTTTTCTACGGGACTGACGGGGCTCGAACCCGCAACTTCCGCCGTGACAGGGCGGTGCTCTAACCAATTGAACTACAGTCCCTTATTCGAGTGAGCGCTTTGTTTTCAGCGCGATCTTTATTATCCCGATCGCGCCTGCTTTTGTCAAACATTTTTTCGTTTGAAGCATTCCTCACCCAAAATCAGATCTACTTGGCAGCCCGATATTCTGCATCCATCCAGCATCGCGGTAGGCTCTCACCAGACGGAAACACTAGCACGTCTTTTCCATAGGATTCGGGATCTTGCTCCTCTTGTCCGTCTTGAATCCGAACAGGGACAGCATTCTCAGCCGGGTTAATGAGAGCCTGAACGTCTAAAACTTCAACTAAACTTCCCGTTTCTTTTTCTTGTAATAGCATCTGTCTGATCTTTCCTTAGCAATTTCGTTACCTTCTTAGGATGCAGTGGAATGTGGTGATTCTCATCTGTCCCAAGGTAAATTAAGCAACTGGGGGAAATACATTCATGCGATCGATTGCGGAAATTAACGACAAAATTCAGCGCGGACAAGCTGTTGTTCGCACTGTAGAAGAAGTCAAAGCTCAGGTGGCTGAAGTCGGGGTGGCCCAAACGGCGAAAGAAGTTGATGTAGTCACAACGGGGACATTTGAGCCAATGGAGTCGTCTGGCGCAATCCTCAACTTAGGGCAGACCGATCCACCAATTAAAATTCGGCAATGCTGGATTGATGGAGTCCTTGCTTATGCAGGGTTTGGAGCTGTTGATTTGTATTTAGGAGCCTCTCAAGCGGCAGAATATTCTGGGGCGACAGAACTGAGTGATGCGGAAGAGCGCCGAGAAGGAGCCGAGACCCGAGTGAGACAGCGTGGCGGCGGACATGTGATTGAGGAATTGATTGCAGGTCACTCGGTTCCCCTTAGAGCGGTAGGACAAGTAACAGACTGCTACCCTCGCGCCTCGTTTGAGACCACTATTTCGCGGGATACGATTAATCAGTTTTATTTGTTCAATCCGCGCAATTTGTATCAAAATTTCATCGTTGGGGTGAACGGCGGCGATCGCGCTTTGTTCACTTATTTAGGCCCGCTTCAACCCCGTTTGGGAAATGCGGTTTACTCAAATCCGGGCGCAATTTCACCGTTACTAAATGATCCAGATTTAGATCTGATTGGCATTGGAACGCGAGTCTTTTTAGGGGGTGCGATCGGGTATGTCACATGGGAAGGAACTCAGCATTTTCCGCTTCAAAAACGTCTGCCGAATCGAACACCAATCGGCCCTGCAGCAACGTTGGCACTCGTGGGCGATGCGAAACAAATGGACGCTAAATGGGTGAGAGGCTGTTACTTGCGAGGCTACGGTCCATCGCTGATGCTGGGCGTTGGAATTCCGTTACCCGTCCTCACAGAAAACGTGATCGTTCATTGTGCAGTTCAAGATCAGGATTTAGTTGCGCCCATAGTAGATTTCTCGATTCCAAGACGGGTACGCCCGACATTTGGACTGGTGAGCTATGCCCAGTTGAAATCAGGCAAATTAATGATTGACGGAAAATCCGTTCGGGTTGCGCCGCTTGCCAGCATTTATCGATCGCGCCAAGTTGCCCTTGAGTTGAAACAGTGGATTGAACAGGGTACATTCACGCTGACTGAGCCTGTATCATCCATTCCGAACGATCGCACCTTTATTCCTCAAGATATGCGAGGCTCGTAAGTCATGTTTGCCAGTATTCGTGGAACAAAAATCTACTTTGATGTGGAAGGCGCGGGGTTAATTCCAGACGGCGATCGCATGAAGGAAAAACCTGTCGCCTTCTTGCTGCATGGCGGACCTGGAGCGGATCATACCTCCTACAAGCCGACGTTTTCGCGCCTTGCCGATCGGATGCAGCTTGTTTACATCGATCATCGCGGTCAGGGGCGCTCCGCACGCGGCGACAAATCGACCTACACTCTCGATAACAACGTCGAAGATCTCGAAGCGCTGCGGCAATACTTGGGACTAACCAAAATCATTGTGATTGGCGGTTCCTATGGCGGGATGGTGGCGCTGACTTATGCCAGCCGCTATCCACACCACGTATCGCATCTGATTGCGATCGCAACCGTCCCCGATTCCCGCTTCCTTCAGCGAGCGCAAGAGAATTTGGCACAGCGAGGCACACCGGAACAAATTGCGATCGCTCGTTACTTATGGGAAGGCAACTTTCAATCTGAAGCGCAACTTCACGAGTACTTTCAAGTGATGCAGCCGCTCTACTCTATGAGCTACAAGCCAGATATCGCTAGAGATTCGTGGGAACGCACTATTCTGTCAGTAGATGCAATCAACGTTGCCTTTGGGGGCTTCTTACGAACATACGACGTGTTGAAGGATTTGCCCAAAATTACGGCTCCAACCCTTGTGATTGGAGGACGGCACGACTGGATTTGCCCTCCCGAATTTTCAGAAGAGATCGCTGAAGCGATACCAAAGTCAGATTTGCGAATTTTTGAGCAGAGCGGACATTCGATCCGAGCCGATGAACCGGATGCATTATTAGATGCGATTAGCCACTTCGTGGCAAACTCCGTAGGACACGCAGGCTTTGTCGTTTACAAAAATTGATTTAAAAAATTAAAGGGGAGCCAGACCTGCTCCCCTTGCGTAGCCTATTTAGTTGTCGAACCTTACTTTGCTGTCTCAGGAGACTCACCGCGATCGTTCTTCTTCACGGGCTTTGGCAGTGGAGCATCACGCTTGGGCGCTGGAGGGGCAGCTCCCATTGGTCTACTCGGAGCGCCACCACTTTTGGGACGGAACGGTGGTTTGCCACCTCCTCTCGAACCACCTCTAAAGTCGCCTCGACCCTCAAACTTCGGCTTCTTCCGGGGAGGAATCATGCCAATCGAGGTTCCTTGCTTGACCACCAAGTCTCCCCCTTCTCGACGGACTTGCAAATCCCAGAAATAGCCTAATGCTTTTCCTGAAACATTCCCTCTAAGCTTTAGCTTAAAGGCTTTTGCGCGATCGTCTTTTTTGCGAGGCGCTTGCTGAATCTTGACAATCATGGAGCCGTCATCGGTAGAGTGATAGACGATTTCCCCGCGAATTGAGAAATAGTTATCGTCCACCTCGGAAGACGGCACATAAGGCAGCACGTCCTCATCGGAGTCGTCTAGCTCCTCCTTGATTAGATTCTCAGGCTCCCATACCCCGACGATCTGAACATGCAAATCTTCTTGGCGATCGCGAGTGCGAGGATACACAACCCACAAATGCTCTTGAGTGAGATCTAAATGATTTTTCACCAAGCTCATCACACGACCCAAAAGAACGGCCTCTACAAGAGTTCCGTCACTTGTGGTCATGTTGCCACGAGTGAACTGTTCATCAGACGGCTCGTAACGACCGCGCACTAGCCCGATCGCTCGATACTGCATCGGCTCACTGGGAGCAGGAATAGGCTGCTGGCGAGCGCTCGCCAACGGATCTTCTGCTATGGTCTCTGTTGCAGTAGGTTCAGGCGGTGGAGGCGGCGGTGGAACTGAAGCCGCTGGTGGAGGTGCGGACGGTGCTGGCGGTGCTTGAGGCCGCACAGGGCGGGCAGGAGGCTGCATTAAAGCAGGTTTCTCAATGGGCGTGGGCGTCTCCACGGTATCGTCGCCTCCAGTAGAACTGTTGGCTGAGAGGGGCGTAGGAGACTGGGGGGAACGGTTGGGCAAGGGACTCATAGGCTATCATCGTCACAGGAAGGCAGAATGCATGTCAGTTATTGTACTGAATGCAGCTAGACTCGGACGAATCCGAATAGTTCTGCCATTTTTACAGAAAAAACACTCAAGGTCATCGGTTTGCAATAGGTGCTTTTTGAGCCTAGCAAGACGGCTAAACTCAAAAACTCAGGATCTGTTGAATCTTGTTTAGCACCTACGGCAGGGTATCAACAAAAAAGCTAGGCCGATGGTACTGAGCTTTTTCAGAGTTCTCCAGGTTGGATCGCTCTAATACACTTAAGATTTCCCGGCTTTTGGATGCAATGAACACCTGACCTGCTCTGGTCATAATCTGTAAACTTATATGTCAATATCCTCATAAGAGCAGAAACTTTTGTATCCGAAGTCTCTCTAGAGGAGTCTAAAGTTTGATGTCATTCATTAAGGTTTTATGACAGCCTATGAATGAAAGCGAACTTAGCGGCTAAATCAGAGGTCTAACAATCAAAGGTCTAACAAATTTGAACCGTTCGCGCTCGATTCTAGTTTATCTGTCTCCTTAAATCCCAAATCCCATCTCCATATTGGATCATCCCTACATTGGATTTAGACGAATGCATCTCCCTTTCATCGGCAAAACCCAAAAGCCTGCTCCCTGGCTAGTCGGATTAATGGCAGCAGGTGCGATCGCGATTCCTGGAGCAGGCTTTCTGATCGCTCGCAATCTGGCTCCACGTCAAGACGTCAAAACAGCGACGGCTCCGGTAGAGGCAAAAACAGTGACGGTCAGAATTGCGGCAAGTGGTGAAGTCATTCCCTATCAAACTGTCAATTTGAGCCCTAAAGCGGCGGGGCGAATTGTTCAACTTTTGGTGGATCAGGGCGATCGCGTTGAGCAAGGGCAGATTGTCGCGCGCATGGACGGTAAAGATGCCGAAGCAGAACGCATTCAAGCCCAGGCGCAAGTTGCCGAAGCCCAAGCCAAACTAAATCAGTTAAAAGCAGGAACTCGGATCGAAGAAGTTCGGCAAGCCGAAGCCGATGTGAATCGGGCACAAAGTGAAGTCGCTCGCGTACGCGGCGTGATTTCGGATGCCAATTCTGCGCTAGAGTTTGCCCGTCGCCAGACTAGGCGGCAGCAAGAGTTGGCAAGTCAAGGCGCGATCGCCGCAAACGCGCTAGATGAGTTTCAGCGCAAAGAACAGAACGCGAAGGAAGCCTTGGGTCAAGCACAGGCTCAACTTGGTCAAGCCCAAGCCCAATACGATCAGGCTGTTCAGCAGCTTCGTCAGCGACAAAACGGGGCGCGTCCCGAAGAAATCGCCCAGGCAGAGGCACAGTTAGCCAGCGCGATCGGGCAGCTTCAGGGCGTCGAAAACAGGCTAGAAGACACGCTGATTCGAGCACCGTTTACTGGAGTCATTACCCAGCGCTACGCCACGGTAGGTGCCTTTGTAACGCCAACGACACAAGCCTCTGCTGCCGCCGATGGCGCAACTTCGACTTCCATTTTTGCCCTGGCAAATGGGCTAGAGATCAAGGCAAAAGTGCCGGAAGTCGATATCGGACAGATTAACCAAGGGCAATCGGTTGACATTCGAGTCGATGCCTACCCCGATCAGATATTTAAGGGAAAAGTCCGGCGAATTGCCCCGGAAGCGATCACCGATCGCGATGTCACGTCCTTTGAAGTCCGAGTCGCGATCGTTACGGGCAAAGACAAACTGCGGTCTAAGATGAACGCTGACGTGAGCTTCTTGGGTCAGCAGATTCCCAATACTGTAGTTGTGCCAACGGCAGCCCTTTCAACGAATCGAGGCAAAACCGGAGTTTGGGTTCCGGGCGATCAGAAGCCGACCTTCAAGACGGTAAGAACGGGGCTGACCTTCGATAACGAAACCCAAATTGTGAGCGGGCTGAATCCGGGCGATCGCATTTACATCCAGCCTCCTGAAGGGCAAAAACTCGGTCAACCAGGCGAATCATAAGGAAGTCGAAGATGGATTGGGTTGAAAGTGGAAAGATGGCAGTCAAAACGCTAACCGCCAACAAAATGCGGAGCAGTTTGACCATGCTAGGAATGATTATTGGCAATGCGTCTGTGATTGCCATGGTCGGAATTGGTCAAGGTGCGCAGCGATTAGCCTCAGAGCAGTTTGAGTCGCTCGGTCCGAATGTTTTGTTTGTAGCTCCAGGCAGCGGTCAGGCACGACAGAGAACGACAAATCTACCGAGGACGTTGGTTTGGGACGATGCTAAAGCGATCGCATCTCAGGTTCCGTCTGTGCAAGAAGTGGCGGCTCAAAAGCAAGGTCAGTATCCCATTGTTTACGGCGGGCTTAATTCAAGTTCTTCTGTTACCGGAACGACGCCCTCCTTCTTGTCAGTTCGGAGTTTTGATGTGGCGAAAGGTCGTTTTCTGACCGACCTCGATTTGCAGCGAAATCAGCGAGTGGTGGCGTTGGGCGCAGATTTAGCCAATCGGTTTTTTAGCGATCAAGATCCGATTGGAAAACGCATTCGCATTCGCAACGTCAGTTTTCAAGTGATCGGGGTGATGCGGCCGAAAGGATCGTTTTTAGGTAGCAATCAAGATGATGTGGCGTACATTCCGCTCACAACGATGGCCAGTACACTAACTGGACGGACATCTCCGTATGGATTGGATGTGACCTTTATTTCGGTGTCCGCCAAGAATGAAGCCAGCGTTCCAGCCGCCGAGTTTCAAATTACAAACCTGCTGAGACGACGCCACAAGATTGTCAGTCAAGATGATTTCACCGTTCAGGCTCAGAAAGACATTCTGCAAATTGTCGGCACGATTACCGGAGGCTTGACGGCGATGCTGGCGGCGATCGCAGGCGTCTCACTTCTGGTCGGCGGTATCGGCATCATGAACATTATGCTGGTGTCTGTCACCGAGCGGACTCAAGAAATCGGTCTACGTAAAGCGATCGGGGCTTCCGGTCAAGACATTCTGGTGCAGTTTATGATCGAAGCGGTGCTGCTATCGGCGGCGGGTGGCTTGATCGGAACCGGGGTCGGCGTCGGTGGAACCTTGCTCGTTGCTACATTTAGCCCGCTCAAAGCTGCCATTTCTCCTGCCGCGATCGCCCTTGCCGTTAGTGTATCAGGAACCATTGGTCTCGTCTTCGGGGTGATTCCGGCTCGACAAGCTGCCAAACTCGATCCGATCGTTGCCCTCAGAAGCGCCTAATCATCGCGCCCAGTTATCCGCGCCTAAACACCAGTGTCTTATGCCTCAATCTACAATCGTTCGGCTCGAAGGAATTACAAAAGTCTATGGTATGGGCGATACCACAGTTCATGCTTTGGCAGGCATCGATTTGACGATCGAACAAGGCGAGTACTGCGCGATTATGGGCGCATCAGGCTCGGGTAAGTCCACGATGATGAATGTGATTGGCTGTCTCGATCGTCCGACTGACGGACAGTATTATTTAGACGGGCAGGACGTGGCTCAAGTGGGCGATCGTGACCTTGCCCACATCCGCAATCAGAAACTAGGCTTTGTGTTTCAGCAGTTTCACCTGTTGCCGCAATTGTCTGCCCTAGAGAATGTGATGCTGCCGATGGTCTATGCCAGCGTACCCACTGCCGAACGCAGAGAGCGAGCCACAGAAGCGTTAATGCGAGTAGGTTTGGGAAACCGTTTGCAGAACCGACCGAACCAGTTATCAGGAGGGCAGCAGCAGAGAGTTGCGATCGCTCGCGCTATCGTCAATCGTCCGGTTTTGCTTTTAGCAGACGAACCGACTGGAGCATTAGACTCGACCACGACTAGAGAAATTTTGACGATTTTTGGTGAGTTGAATAAAAGTGGAATGACGGTTGTGATGGTAACGCACGAATCGGAAGTAGCGCGATGTACAAATCGCGTGATCTGGTTCAAAGATGGTCAAGTGATGCAGCCCTATCTTGCGCCTGAAGATTTAGGAACGGTGACAGCGGCTTAACAGTTCTGTTAAGGCGAAATCTTCACATACATTCCCGGTGCAATTTTCTCAACTTCCGTCAAGATTTGCTCGATCATTGGTTCTAACAGCTTTAATCGATTCGTAGGAAGCTCAACGCTCGCAATTTGACGCTCAGCCAAATTCTGCTGATATTTTAAATTTTTGTCTGCTGTCAAAAAAGCATCATACACTCGATCAATTCTTGCTATCAGTTCACCACTTTTCAGACCTGCCCATCCTTGTTCCTGAACGGTTGTGACTTCATTGGCAGAGAAATAACGTTTCAACGCTTTGGGCAGATTCTCATCCAGAATAATTTTCATCTTGGTCGAAGTTCCGGGCAAGTTTTAGAAAATTTATCGCATCTGCACGATCGACAGATGGAAAATTGTCTAGAAATTCGTCTAAAGAAAAGCCATCATCTAAATACTCCAATAGAGATTGAGCGGGTACTCTCGTATGCCGGAATACTAACGTGCCGCCCATCACTTCAGGATCAGAACTTACCGGACTTTGAACTAAAGTGATCATCTTTGGTTCTAGTTTTTCGCCCAGTATATCTTTTCAAATCCGTCACCACTGCACTCTGTAAAAGCTCTAAACGTTCGAGCAGTTGCCTCACATACAGCGCCTTGTTGCCGGAGGTTTCGTAAGCGCAACGACACTCACGAACACCTAAAGATCCTGCAACGACTCAATCCAACTGCACGTTATGAAGTGATGTTTGATCCGATGAGCGACGGGTATGAGCAACCCAACGCAGACCTAATCAAGAAGCCACAGAAGCCACAATAGTTCAAGCGTTCAAGGTCACTTGAATCTGCAAGACGCCACTGCTGCCGTCTTTCCCGTTTCTATCGTTTAAGGGTTGCTGTTGGCGCTGTGATGTTGCTCGGGCCAACAGCGTATATTTTCCTGGCGCCTTGGGTGTCCAAACATGACGCCAAAGCGTCCATTCATGGGGCGATTCGGGACGGTTTTGCTCGGCGGGTTGCCACGTCGCCCCTTGATCAACACTCACTTCGATCGAGGTAATTGGAGTCGAGCGATCAAGGGCAACTCCCGCAATTAAAACGCCTTTTTCCCATCCCGCGTCTCCGTCACGATCGAGCGTAACCTGATGGCGTTTATCCCACACCCGCTGCTCTTGAACTTGTCGAATCATCCCGTGAGTTGGAATTTCGGCAGTATTTGACCAGCCTTGATTTTCCCAGAAGCCTGTTTTAGTCTTTGCGATCGCTTCGAGTTCAACCAGCCATTTCGGTTGCTTTTGACCAAAGTGCCCAGGAATAATAATTCGGACAGGATAGCCATGTTCTGCGGTCAGGGCTTCGCCGTTCATCTGATGCACCAACCGCACGCCAGGACGCATCACTTCATCGATCGGTAGCGTCGTTTCATACCAATCCGCGCCCTTCATCGCAAATTCTTTTGCCTCCGCTTTCACACCCGCTTTTTTGAGAAACGGCAGGAGTGGCGTTCCGGTCCACTGGGCATTTCCGATCAGGTTGCCCCCCGACGGATTACCAATGCACTCCATCGTCAAGTAAAAGGTTTCTTGCGGAGCTTGCAGAATGTCTTGGAAGGTCAATGTTAACGGCGTTTCCACCGCACCTTTGATCTTGAGTTCCCACTTGGCGGCATCCACTCGTGACGGCAGCGCGTAGGACTGCACATAGAACTCCTTTAACGGAGTCGTGATGTGAGCAGGGAGCGGCTTGTCGGGATTGAGCAAGTCCATCAGCAGCAGGAGTTCAACCGATTTGGGCTGACAGCCACTGAGCAAGCTAGCAGCAAGGACGCCACCAGAAGTTTGTCCTAGAAGTTTGAGCAGATCGCGACGATTCACAGAGTTGAGGTGTGGGGTAAGGATTCCGGAATATCTCTTTAATTAATTGTTTACCATGCTAGGAGCGGCATTTACCGTTATAGCAAAGCGCACAGTGTCTACTACCGTTTCACCATTGGGAGAAGCGATGATAAATTTGATAAGCATGAATTCCTCCTCCTCTACACTCTATTCCTGCTATGCGCCGACCGCTTCCTGATGGCACACTGGTTCAAAATCGCTATCGCATCCTTCGCGTTTTAGGACAGGGTGGGTTTGGGCGTACCTATCTGGCGCAAGACACGAACCGCTTCAATGAGTTGTGTGTCTTAAAGGAGTTTGATCCGCACACCCAAGGAGCGCATCATGCTCAGAAAGCGGAGGAATTGTTTGCGCGAGAAGCAGGCGTTTTGTATCAGTTGCGCCATCCGCAAATTCCTCAATTCCGCGAATTATTTCGGGTCAAGCAACCCAACGGAGAGCTGTTATTTCTGGTTCAAGACTATGTGGGAGGAAAGACCTATCAAGATTTGATCGAGGAACGGCGATCGCGAGGATTGGCGTTTAGCGAGAAAGAAGTCACGCAACTGCTCCAAGAACTATTGCCCGTTCTGGAATACATTCACCGAGCCGGAATCATTCATCGTGATATTTCACCCGACAACATTATTTTGCGAGAACAAGATCAGAAGCCCGTTCTGATTGATTTTGGAGTGGTCAAAGCGGCGGCAAATCGGATCACGAATCAACCTGCCTCTCAGACCTTTGTTGGCAAACCTGGATACGCGCCGGTCGAGCAAATCCAAAAAGGCAAGGCTGAGCCGAGCAGCGATCTCTATGCGTTGGCAGTGACGATCGCAGTGATTCTGACTGGACGCGAACCACAATCTTTATTTGATCCGGTGAGCTTGACGTGGCAATGGCAACGCTACGCTAGTGTTTCACCTCGATTGGCAGAAATTCTGAACCGGATGTTGAGCGCAAGACCTAGCGATCGCTATTCCTCTGCCGATGCCATTCTGAGTCAACTCTCGTCTCATACTTCCCCTACTGTTGATCCTCCCGCTCCGCCTCCTATCGTTCATTCTCCTGTTTCCCGTCAGAAAACAGTCGCGGTTGGTCGTCGCCGTTCTACAGTTGCCTTCGCCACACAGCCGCAAGAACGAGCGTGGGTTGAGTCGATCTTCGATGGTCCTGCTTTTCTCATCAAAGCAACATTTAACCTGCTCAAACGGCTGTTTAGAACGACATTCGGCTTGGTGAAGTTCACCGTTTTTGGGCTTCTAAAGTTAGCGTTTCAGTTAGGCTTGATTGTGGCAGCGATCGCGGCTCTCATTTGGGCAGCCCCGCAAGTGTTTCCGCTGCTTGCCAAATCATTTCCGACCTTGCCGAATTCATCCAAAACAGAAAAGCTCTCCAGCGACGAGCAAAAACGCGGCAGCACTTTAGAAGCTCAATGTCTCGAAGTAGGGATGGATTATGGAGAACTGATTGCTAGCGCGAATGAAGCATTTTACGCCAAGCATCCTGATCGCAGAGGCAAAGCGCTCAGTTCAAGCGCAACCGATAAAAAGTTGCGGGACGAATGGTATCGGATTGCTCAAGGCATTCTAGACAATCGGAAGTCTCAGAAAAAAGTCGCTGAGTATTAATCGCATTAAGCTTGGCATCCTGCTAATTCCTGGATCGCATCTGCATCCGTTGGCAGTGCTGCCGTCAACACCTCCGATCCGGTTTCAGTAATCAATACATCATCTTCAATCCGAATGCCGCGCACATCTCGGAAGTCTGACAACCGCTCCCAGTTCACGACATCGCAATATCTTTCGCGGCGTTCTTGATCATCTAAAATGGCGGGCACTTGGTAAAAACCGGGTTCGATCGTGACTACCATTCCTTCTCGCAGTGGGCGATCGAGCCGCAAATATCCCAGTCCAAAGCGATCGCTACGAGTTCTTCCCGCTTCGTAGCCTGCCAAATCGCCCAAATCTTCCATATCATGCACATCTAAACCGAGAAGATGCCCAACTCCGTGAGGAAAGAACAAGGCATGAGCATCCATTTCGACGAGATCCTCAGCGCTGCCTCGCAGAATGCCTAACTCGATCAGTCCTTCTGCGATCGTACGACAGGCTAGCAAATGAACATCCCGGTACTCTACTCCCGGACGAATGTGCGCGATCGCGCGATCGTGAGCGTCCAACACCACGTCATAGAGCGCCCGTTGCGTCGGTGAAAATTTTCCTGATGCCGCCCACGTCCGAGTTACATCCGATGCCCAGCCTGTCGTCGTTTCGGCCCCTACATCTGCCAACACTAAATCATCCGATTGCACAGCATGGTGATAGTCCTCGTTGTGCAAGATTTCGCCATGAACCGTCACAATGCTGTTGTAGGCACAGGTCATGTTGTGCGAGAGAATCACACCCTCCATCGCGGCTCGGATTTGCGCTTCTACCGTCGCGTTTGAAGTGGAAGCCATTCCAGCTTTATGCGCTGCGATCGTCACTGCGATCGCCGATCGAATTTCAGCGATCGCTGCCGAGTCGTGACTAGAGCGAAGAGCGACGATCGCATGGGCTAACTCTAAATCTTTGCCTTGGGCGCTAATGGTTCGAGCTAAAAGATTAGATTGTTCTAGCCGAGTTGCCGGATCGGGAGCCGCGATCGTCGCGACATCTTCTGTAAATCCTGCCAGTTTTGAAAGGGGATAGGCAGCATCAGCTCCAATTTGGGCAGCAACGGCTTCTCGTGTTGGAGAAGCACCATGCCACAACGCATCCGCTGGACTCGCTTCATCCATAAACAGCGCGAGCTTACCCGACTCTAAACAAATAACAGCATTCTCTAAGGGCAAACCCGCAAAATAAAGAAAATGACTACTCGCCCGAAACGGAAACGTATTAGCACGAAAATTCCGCGAACTGCGCTGACCAGACCATAGCAGTACCGGGAAATGAATCAAATCCGCCAATTTTTGACGACGCAACTTGAGAGTATCGGCAAGACACATAAGAATCGGATCATCATAAACGAGTTCTGATTACTACTCTATCGAGCCGTCACTCTTCTGTAAGACTCCGTTGAGAAAGATATCGGCAATGCCTTCTGCCATGTCTTTCATCTCATTCGGAGAACTATTCGGCGTCATGATTGTCTCTTGGCTAAAACCCGCGATCGTAAACATGCCTAAAAACACTCGCGCTACCATTTTCGGACTCATCCGCCGATAAATGCCTTGATCCATAGCGGTTTCAAAGAATGCTTCAGCTACGCCCATCATCTTCTCAACGACTTCCTCTTCAATGCGATCGCGCAAGTCAGGATGAAACTGTGCTTCCATAAAACACACCTTGAACAAATCTGCGTTCTGATGCAAATTCATCATCCGCCGACGCATCACTTGAGCAACCGCTTTGTAGCTGCCCATTTCGCTTAACTCTGTCAGCAAGTCAGTGAGAATTTCAATCCAGCCTTGAGTTGCAACTTCGATCAAAATCGCTTTTTTGTTCGTAAAATGCCGAAACAGCGTTCCTTCTGCCACACCCGCTTTTTCTGCTAAATCACGAGTGGTTGTTCCGTCATAGCCCTGACGCGCAAACAGCTTGAGCGCCGCTTTAAGGATGCGAGTTCGAGTCTGATCCTCGGTTTGAGCCGGTCGATTGATGATTGCCATACCAAATATTAGGGCGCGATCGCGACAGAATATGTTTACGCATATTTTGCAAGGGAATCGGTGCGATCGCCACAGGCATTATGGAGTTTACAGATTTGACCAGGTTGCCTGAGCCAATCGGCGGCACAAATTAGTTAAGAATTCTAATTCATCACATGCCCGTTCTAAAAGATAGGTTGGCAGCGTTGGAGCCAACACCATGTAGACTTCCACCGCTTCTTGGAGTAGGTGAGTCGCTTCCTCTAGCGTCACATCTTCTAAATGAGCGGCTCGTTGCTTTAGATTTCGGGATGGCATCCAGTCAAAGCTATCCGGTAATAAACGCTCAATGTTATCCGATGATGGAGCCATCATGAAATCCTCCCGAAATATTGCTCGTTGGCTAATCGGCTCGTCAGACCAGATGGGGCACGAGTCTAAGTAGGAAGGAAGAGGATGGGTTTGCAGATCCGCTGACCGGATCAGTCGGTCAGATAATTCGTTAAAATTCAACACTTAAAGGCGCTCTAGGGAACGGAATTACATCTCGAATATTCCCCATTCCGGTCATAAACTGAACTAAGCGCTCAAAGCCGAGTCCAAATCCGGCGTGAGGAACCGTGCCGTAGCGACGCAAATCGAGATACCACCAGTAGTCCGCAGGATCGAGTCCTTGTTGTTGGATGCGACGCTCTAAGATATCTAATCGTTCTTCGCGCTGAGAGCCGCCGATAATTTCACCAATCTTGGGAGCTAAAATATCCATCGCTCGAACGGTTTTTTCATCGTCACTCAGGCGCATGTAGAACGCCTTGATTTGCGTTGGGTAATCCGTGACGATCGTGGGCTTCTTGAACAAATCTTCTGCCAAATAGCGCTCGTGTTCAGACTGCAAATCTAAGCCCCATTCAACCGGATACTCGAAGGTCTTGTCGGCTTTTTGCAGCAGCGCGATCGCATCAGTATACGTCAGTCGCTCAAACTCGTTGTGAATAATGTTCTCTGCCGTTGCCAACACCGAGTTATCAATCCGGGCATTGAAAAACTCCATGTCTTCCGGGCAGGTGTCCATCACATGCTGAAAGATGTGCTTCAAGAACGCTTCTGCTAAATCCATGTCGCCTTCAAGATCGCAAAATGCCATTTCTGGCTCCACCATCCAAAACTCAGCTAAATGGCGGGATGTGTTCGAGTTCTCAGCGCGGAAGGTCGGACCAAAGGTGTAGACGTTACTAAACGCCATCGCCATAATTTCGGCTTCAAGCTGCCCGCTCACGGTTAAATACGTCGGCTTGCCGAAAAAATCTTTGCTGTAATCGACGCCTTTCTGCTCGGTCATCGGAACCTGCTTCAGATCCAAGCTCGTAACGGCAAACATTTCACCTGCGCCTTCACAGTCACTCGCCGTCAAAATCGGGGTGTGAACCCAGAGAAAGCCGCGTTCCTGGAAGAATTGATGAATTGCTGTTGCACAAGCATTGCGGACGCGAAAGACTGCGCCCAGCGTGTTGGTGCGCGATCGCAGATGCCCAATATCTCGCAAAAACTCAAACGAGTGTCGTTTCTTCTGAAGCGGATAGGTTTCAGGATCGGCTTCGCCGAACACACTGACCGAATCGGCTTTCACCTCAATGCGTTGCCCTTTGCCCAGCGACGGAACCAAGACACCTGACACCTCCACCGACGCGCCCGTACTGAGCCGCTTGATCGTCTCCTCGTATCGGGGCACATCTTGATTGATCACCACTTGTAGCCCTGCCATCGAGGAGCCGTCGTTCACCTCGATAAACGAGAAGCCTTTCTGTTCGCGTTTTGTGCGTACCCAGCCTTGAATCGTGACTGATTCGTCAGGTTGTCCGGTGCGGAGCAGTTCTACAATGCGTCGAGCCATAGCTACACGTTAAGGAATGAGGGATGGGGGGGTCGGGTTGAGAGGTTGAGGTTTGGGGCTTTTAATCGTCCAGAAGGCGAGACACCAGCCGATCGCCAGTCCAACGCCACCAAACCGAATCGCCTGCCAGAACACTTCTTTCAAGCCAGACCACGAGAACAGGCGACTTTCGAGATCGAGTTCTAGGGCGTCGAGGTCTTGTTCGATTTTACGTAATTCTACTTGAAGGTCAGAAGATTTGCTCTGTCGCAGGATGGCGTTGATCTCCTGCTGTCGCTCTTGTAAGCGCAATCGCTGTTGTTGATCCCGCAGAACTTGCGCATGACGCTGTTTGAGATCGTCTAGCGATCGCTCCACGGTTTCGAGAGATTGCTCAAAGGTGGGCGGATCAGATTGAGAAGGGTGAGAGGGCTGCATTTCCGCGTTAGATTGGTAAAAACAACGGTAGACCGATTTATTTTACCCAAGCACTCTTATGTCAGACGCTCTCAAGCTTCACCAATCCGCAATTTCAACCGATAAGCTCTCCGAGGTCAACACGTTAGAGCTCGCCCAAACTCTAGTCGAGCGGTTAAGTATTGGCGATCGCGACTGGCATCGTCTCAAGTCTGACCGCAAGGCGCGATCGCGAGAGCAAGCCGCTGCCGCGTTGGTACTACTGCTTAAAGATCAGCCAGAAGAAGCTCTTTCTCGGCTGCAACAAGCCTGCGGTTGGCTCGATCGCTCTATTTCTGCTCCTCCCTGCCCAACGCATGGCGCAAAGCAAAAGTAGGAACTTTAAAAAGTAAGAACTTTATTAGGGCGACGGGCTCTGACGCATTCCATCGATTTGTTGGCGCTGAAACTCAATAGGGCATGACTTCCCATACAGTTGCGTAGACGCTAGCGCCGGATTGATGCTTGCTGTTGGTGTCGCAACGGCTTGAGAGATTGGTTGGCACAACAAGGTTAAAAGACACGAACACCCAGCTAATAACAATAACTCTAGTCGCTTTGTTTCCATCAAACTTCGTTCCCCATCGGGATCAGGTAAATCCGCCTTGTCAAGATAGCAAAATTTTGAGGAGATGCGGCGTTTCTCGCTCAGAATTCAGATCTACTGAAGAGTAGACTAAAGCGAATGTTCCAGCGAATCGAGCGCAAAATGGGTTGACGACCAATCAGTTTAGTACTAAAGTACTAGAGGTAATCGCGAGAGATGCCGGACTTGCTTACACAGCTTGAGTTCTGTTCCTTCGTTATTCCACTGCACACGGTCAAACACTTGATGTAGAATAAACAGTCCCCGTCCGCATTCCCCTTCATCGCAAGGCAAATAATCTTCAATCGCTTCTTCACCGCTTTCCGGTGGCTCAAATCCGTCTCCTTGGTCGGAGATCACCCACCAATACTCATTCGCGATCGCCGAAAACTGTACCAAAACTTTCTTACCTGGATCTAAGTTATTGCCATGCTTCGCTGCATTTACCAACGCTTCTTGTAAACCTAGTCGAACCTCAGCTTGCAATCGACTCGGCACTTTCGTTAACAGCAAGTCAAGAATTGGAATGAGGTAAAGCGTAGACGGAAAACTAACCGTGTTCCAATTGCGCCCAGCCGGACGTGGGGAAATAGCAATCACTCAAAGAACCCCGCAGCTTTTAAGTGGATAAGCATACTCGTATTAAGCAGTCTTGTGAGGAACACATGGAGATATTTAACTCAACGGCACTCAATTGCATAGATTCAAACGTCGCAAATTCATAATTAGACTTGCCACTAGCGCCGCTACTAGCTAAACCACTCTACTAAATGCGCCTGTAATAAAAAGTTCGTCAGTAACCCCTGAGCTACTGGTTATCTGTTATCCACATTATACTGAAGCTCTTTCAGAAACGCACGCCCTTAGAGGTAGTTCCTTAGCTAGATGGCTGAGAAACTCCGCCATTGGGCGGAGATCGCTATCGGCGGTGATAAATCCCCTGCTCAAGCCGACGAAAGTCTCGCTCAACTTCTGCCCAGAGAGAACGATTGTGGGGATCAGTGCGGAGCGCCTTTTTGAGATACACCCGTGCTTTTTCAAACTGCTGCGCTTGAATCAAATCATGTCCCCAGCGTTGATAGGTAATTGCCTGCCATTGACGAACTTCCAAATCGTCCGGGAGGCGCTGCGCTAACCCTTCAACCAACGCGATCGCGCGGGGAAACCGCTTGGTCTTAAACAACTGCTGCAATTGCTCGTAGGAACTCTGTTTGAGATATTGATCCGTGAACGACAAATTAGGATTTTGCTGAACCGGATTCGGTTTGGGCGTGGGTGGCTTGCGCGTCACCGTCACTTCTGGTTCAGAGTGCGTTTTTGGTTTAGAGTGCGTTGCGTTAGGTACAGCTTCATCAGAGACAGTGACCTGCTCTGCTCGATTGGCTTCTACTTGATTGACAACGGTAAGCAGAAACCGATAGGCTTCTGTCACTCGAATGAACCGCTCTTTTGCCCGCTCATTATTGGGGTTAACATCTGGATGAAGTTGTCTCACAAGTCGGCGGTAGGCTGCTTTAATCTCTTCATAAGAGGCACCCGTCCTTAACCCTAAAAGTCGATAAGAATCCGCAATGTTCATTTAGACAAACAAAGTGGCAGAACTATCTGAATTCTGCCACTTTTAAGACAAATTGGTGAATTAGTCGTGAAATGGAGGGTAGATCAAGCAATTCGCTCCGCAAATTCTTGAAAGATTACTGCTTGAGCGGTCCTAAACGCGATAAAACCGCAGTTCTTAACCGGCAACGGACTAATCAGTGACCGTTTCAATCACTTTATCAATCAGCCCATATTCTTTGGCTTCTTGAGCAGACAAGAAGTAGTCACGATCGGTATCTTTTTCAATTTTCTCAATGGGCTGACCTGATCGGTCTGCCAAGATCCCGTTTAACTGGTGACGAATTCGCAAAATCTCGCGAGCTTCGATCTCGATATCGCTGGCTTGTCTGCGACCCGTGCCCCCCAAGGGTTGGTGAATCATAATGCGAGCATGAGGCAAGGCAAATCGCTTTCCTTTTTCGCCTGCTGCCAATAAAAATGCACCCATTGAGGCAGCTAAACCAACGCAAATTGTGACAACTGGCGACTTGATATGCTGCATTGTGTCGTAAATCGCCATACCGGCGGTCACAGAACCACCTGGCGAGTTGATGTAGATTGAAATCGGCTTGGTGTTGTCATCCGAATCGAGATAGAGCATCGCTGCAATGATTGAGTTTGCCAGCGAGTCCGTGACTTCTTGACCCAAGAAAACAATTCGCTCTTGGTTCAAACGAGTGTAAATATCGATCCAGCGTTCATAAGTGCTACCAGGAAGACGGTAAGGAACGCTGGGAACGCCAATAGGCATGGGAGTAGCTCCTGTAGGATGTGAAGTGTGAGGAAATGAAGAATGCTGGTGCCGATCAGCTTGCGCCTGCGGTAAGGACTTGTGGAAGATCTTTGGTGCTTTCTACAACGCGATCGATGATGCCGTAGTCTTTGGCATCGTAGGGCGTCATATACAACATGCGATCAGTGTCTTTCATTAGCTTCTCAATCGGCTGCCCGGTGTTTTTCGCCAGAATATCGAGGAGCGATCGCTTGTTATCCAGTACCTCTTTTGCCCGAATCTGAATATCGGACGCTTGTCCTTGCGCTCCCGATCTCGGTTGGTTCAAAACAATCGTGGCGTGAGGCAGACTTGCCCGGAACCCTTTTGTTCCTGACGACAAGATCAAGGCTGCTGTGCCCATTGCTTGACCAATACAGATGGTATGCACCGGAGGCTTGATGTACTGAATCGTGTCACAAATAGCAAACGCCTCGGTTTCAAAGCCGATCGCGTCGCCATCGTACCAAGACGTACCCGTCGAGTTGATGTAAAAGCGGATAGGCTTTTCGGGATCATCAAACTGGAGATAGAGCAACTGAGCAATAATTAGTTCAGTGACATCAATTCCGACTCTGCGTTTTACATCGTCAGAGGAAAACAAAGGTAGCCCTAAATAAACAATCCGCTCTTTTAGTAAGAGCGAGGGCATGTCCGGCGGCGGGGTGCGGACGTAAGACTCTCCATAAAAAGAAGATTGAACAGCCGTAATCGGTGATTCCATAGCGAGTGATGCCTGAAACAATGGCGCTGTCATTATGGTAGCGCGTGAGAGAAGGAATAAAGACATGGGCAGAGGTGCGGGAAACCGAGACGGGGTTTGCCCGAGTTTGCGAAACCAGGAAGATTTGCTGTGTAGATGCTATTAACTCGCGATTCAAGGTCTACGATCGCAGTCAATTCACACCCCTCTTGATCCGGGAGTCTCGCTATGCAAGTCAGCTTGAAGTATGCCCTGAGCGATGCTCAAGTCGATGCGGCTCAATCCAACAGTCAGCGGCAGGTTGCGTTCTCTATTTCTGCACTTCCTGAACCATCCGAGCGGAGCGTACCGCTGAATCTTTGTCTAGTTTTAGACCAAAGCGGTTCGATGGACGGCAAGGCATTAGCAACGGTGAAGCAAGCAGCAGGAAGATTGATCGAGGGACTCTCACCCGGAGATCGCATCTCGATTGTGACGTTCAATCACAAAGCGAAAGTGCTGCTGCCCAATCAAATCGTTGACGATCCGGCGGCGATCCGTTCTTCTCTTCAATCGCTAGAAGCATCGGGAGGAACCGCGATCGATGAAGGACTGCGGCTAGGAATTGAAGAAATTGCTAAGGGCAAAAAAGATGCCATCTCACAGATCTTCCTCCTCACTGATGGCGAGAATGAGCATGGTGACAACGATCGCTGTCTTAAACTCGCTCAAGTTGCAACAGGCTATAATCTGACGCTCAATTCCCTGGGATTTGGCAGTTCTTGGAATCAAGATGTTCTAGAAAAGATTGCCGATGCAGGCGGTGGAACCCTGTCTTATATTCAAGCTCCCGAACAAGCTGTGACCGAATTTGGACGGGTGTTTAGTCGAGTTCAGGCCGTGGGATTGACGAACGCCTTTTTAACCGTGACGCTGGCGTCGGGAGTGCGTCTAGCCGAAATGAAGCCGATCGCGCAAGTCGCCCCTGACACGATTGAGCTTCTGATTCAGCAAGAGGAGAACCAAGCGATCGCGCGTCTCGGTGATCTGATGGTCGATGCACCGCGAGTCATTTTGGCAAATCTTTATGTGAACCAATTGCCCGAAGGAAAGACGACGATCGCCCATGCCCAAATTCGCTACGATGATCCCACATCCGGGCAGACAGGCTTGATTTCAGAGAGCTTTCCAGTTGAAGTAGCCGCTTCAGCACTCTATCAACCCGCGATCAATGCAGAAGTGCAACAACACATTCTAGCGTTGGCAAAATATCGGCAGACACAGATTGCAGAGACGAAACTACAGCAGGGCGATCGCGCTGGAGCCGCTACAATGCTGCAAACTGCGGCAAAAACTGCACTGCAAATGGGCGATCAAGGAGGAGCAACCGTTTTACAAGTTAATGCAACTCGGTTACAGTCAGGCGAAGATCTTTCTGAAGCAGATAAAAAGAAAACTCGTCTCGTCTCGAAAACGATTTTGCAGGTAGAAGAATCTTGATGGGCTAAAAATTTGTTAGCTGTTACCTTCGCACGTTTTCTTGGAATGGCAAAAGGACTTGCCAGAGGTTTCAGACTTGGAAAAGCAGATGCTCTACAAAGTGAAAGATTTTCTGATTGGTTCTGGTATCGGAGCTAGAAACTATTCTTACGATCTCTAGCGTGCCAATGGATTTTGGTTCTGCGCGACTGAACTGATAGTTTGTTCAATTCGCTTCAACCGTGTTTCAGAGCGTTTGGCACTAGCAATCCAGATGAGAATATTTTTCTTAATTGAGTTACTAAACGCTTCAAAATTCCGCTTTGCTGCTTCGTTTGCCTCTAAAGCTTGCTTCAAATCTACTGGAACGATCAACGCTTCAATTTGATCTAGAGTAGTCCATGAACCATCTTGTTTAGCAGCATTAATTTTCTGAAGACCTACCTCTGTCATTAGCCCTTGGCTAATCAGTTCTTCAACGTATTGCTTATTTAACTTTGACCACACACTTTTTGGTTTGCGAGGTGTGAAAATCTGCATGTAACAGTCTTCATTTAAGGATTTGACTTTACTATCGATCCAGCCAAAGCATAGAGCTTCTTTCACGGCTTCACTGTAACGAACGCTCGGTTTACCGCTTTTAACTTTGTAATAGACCAACCATATACCAGACGAGATGGCGTGATTCTTTTCTAACCATTCTCGCCATGCTGTGCGATCGCTAGCGTAAATCGTTTCGAGTTGATCCTCAAATTTTGGCATCAGGCTTCACTGTTTCTGAGCTTTCCAAGTGCCACCGTATACATAGAACGGGTTGTTCCGACTCACGTGATCCCAGCATTGACGACAGACAAAACTCCACTCGCCTGACTCATCGTGCCGAACACGATATAGAAGTGGAGCGGATTTAGTGCAGAGAGAGCAGTGTTTTTCGCGCGATCGACGAGGCATAAGAGAGCAGGTCGAGCAGGTAAGACCTAGACAACCCCTTCGGAGCTTGCACTTCTAGCGCTCACCGCAGAGGCTTTCGGCTTCGCAAAAATCATCCGGCCCGCCGACGTTTGCAGCGAACTCGTCACCGTCACCTGAAGCTCGTCGCCCACAAACTGACGCCCTTCTTCGACCACAACCATTGTGCCGTCTTCGAGATACCCAATGCCCTGAGCGGGTTCTTTGCCTTCTCGTAGAATCTTCAAGTCAATATTGTCGCCCGGAAGGAATGTCGGTCGCATGGCTTGAGTTAGATCGTTCACGTTCAAAACAGGTACTTTTTGAACGGTGGCGACTTTATTGAGGTTGTAATCGGTTGTCAGCAGTGTGCCGTTAATGTCTTGCACGAGTCGAACTAGCTTTGCATCTACAGTTTGCACATCGTCGTAATCCGCCGGATGAATCACCACGCGCTCAGGATACGCTTCTCGAATGGCGTTTAAAATGTCTAATCCCCGGCGTCCTCGGACTCGCTTCTGATCGCTCGACGCATCCGCAACCTGCTGTAGTTCTTGCAGCACAAACTGAGGTACAAGCAGTTGCCCTTCTAGGAACCCGGTGTCCAGCAATTGAGCGATGCGACCATCGATAATGCAACTTGTGTCGAGAACTTTGGTGGTTGCAGATTTAAGCGTGCCTTCAGCTAAAAGAAGCGTTTCAACGCTGTTGGGACTGATCAAGCGGAGTAGCGATCGCCCGTGGATATCTGCTAACGACACACCAGAGACGGCAAACAAAATACTGCCCAACACGGCAGCGAGGGGCTTAATAAAGGAAAATTCTGGGGGGACGGGCAGTAGAAAAATCGGAGCTAACAGCAAATTTGCCACCAGCAACCCCACAACCAAGCCAACCGAACGACTCAGCAACACATCCGCTGGAAGTTCTCGAATATGACGTTCTAAGCGTCGAAATCCTGATTGCGCTGAAATGCCAAAGGCAAACCCAATTAGCGATCCAAAACCAGATAACACGACTCGCAAGGCAACCGGATCAGTGGCTTGCTGAAGAAGATTTCCAGGCAGCGCTTCGATGCCGTGAAAGCCAATTCCCGCGCCTGCTAGGATGAATGAAATAATGATGACTGCATCAATCATAAGAATGAATGTTGAGAGATGGGTGTGCTAGATCTTGCGATTAGCACAGTCAAACAACGCGCTAAGCCCCTCAAGAATAATCAGGATAATGACAGAAAAAAGAAGAATTGCGTGAGTCTTAGTCATTAGTTTGACCTGGCATCATTATATCTACGAATCAATCGAATTGCGCCGCCGATGCCTTGCCAGATGGACGGTTTACCGTAGAACTTCTCGCTGTTTATGATACAAATCGAAGCAATTTTAAGCTAGAAACACGGGGATCGGTTCTGTAGAACCAATATCGAAGATTGTTCATTGAAAATAAGTAATAAATATTATTCAAATACGGTTTAAGAAGTAATGGAGTTTACTTGTCCGAGTTCAGCCTATGTTCATATTCCGTTTTGCCGCCGACGGTGTTTTTACTGCGACTTTCCAATTTCGGTGGTCGGGGATCAGCGCAACGGAAGTAACTCAGCCGCGATCGCGCACTATGTTGAGGCGCTCTGCTCAGAGATTCGTCTCACTGAGTCGTTGGGTGAGCGGCTTAAAACGGTTTTCTTTGGTGGCGGAACCCCTTCTCTACTCTCAGTTGCTCAACTGAACCAAATTTTAGACGCCTTAGATCAGCAATTTGGAATTGGCACGGCAGAAATCTCGATGGAAGTTGATCCCGGAACGTTTAATTTATCTCAAATCAAAGGGTATCGAAACGCAGGCGTGAATCGAGTCAGCCTAGGCGTTCAAGCATTTCAGCCAGAGTTGCTTAAAGCCTGCGGTAGAAGTCATACGGTAGAAGATGTGTATGCTTCAATCGATTTAATTCGACAAGCAGACCTGGAGAACATCAGCTTAGACCTAATTTCGGGCTTGCCCAATCAGACTTTGGAGCAATGGCAAGATTCATTAACCAAAGCGATCGCGCTATCGCCTCAGCATCTTTCTACTTATGACCTGACGATCGAACCAACGACGCCCTTTGGGAAACAGTACAGCCCAGGCGAAAAGCCGTTGCCATCGGATGAACTCACAGCAGACCTGTATCGCACTGCCAATCAAGTTTTGACGGCAGCAGGATATGAGCACTACGAAATCTCAAACTATGCTCAACCGAACTATCAATGCCGCCATAACCGAGTGTATTGGGAAAACCACTCATTCTATGGGTTTGGCATGGGCGCAACTAGTTACATTAATGGCGATCGCACCGCTCGCCCCCGTAAAACTAGGGAGTACTATTCCTGGTTAGAGCAACAGGGCAAGCAGACCTCTCCGTTAGGCAGCATTGCTGAAGTTACCCCTTCTGATGTGCTTTTAGACACATTAATGGTGGGTTTGAGGTTGGCAGAAGGATTGAATCTTCAAAACCTAGCTCAACAGTTTGGAGAGGCTTGCATAGCCGAGGTTTGGAAGTGCTTAAAACCTTATCAACAGGTGGGATGGGTTGAGCTAGTAGGAGCCGACAATACACTGCTTCCTGTAGGTTCGACCCTACCTGAAGTAGGGCAGTTGAGACTCGCAAATCCGGAAGGGTTCTTGTTCTCTAATGTGGTTCTAGTCAAGCTATTTGAGCGCTTCGATCAGAGCGGAAATAATGCTTAAAGGTCTGCTAATTGCCTTGAGGCAAACCACGTTTGCGAATTTCCATGCTCAAAAGACACGCCACAAGCCACACAAAACCAGCTGCATAACCCGCCACAATATCTGTTAGCCAGTGCACGCCGAAATATAATCGACTAAATCCAATTAATAGAATCAAAACACTAGTTGCGATAACAATTTGATTGCGCCATTTTGGAAATCGGCTGGCCAACAAGTACCCAAACAGACCCCAAATCACCATCGAAAGCATGGCGTGTCCACTCGGAAAACTGTAGTAGCGGACATCTACCGTTCTGGTCCACAGTTGAGGACGATCGCGCTCGAACAAACTTTTCAGCAGCATGTTTAGCCCCAGAGCGCCTACGGCTGCGATCGCAATCGTAATGGCTTCTGATCGCTGCCGCCGTATTAACAGCCAAAGGCTCACAAATAAGCACAAGGACACTAACACCGCCGGATCGCCAACCGTTGTGATCCCAAGCATGATCGGGTTGAGCCACGGTTCCTGCAAGCGTTGAACGGCAAACAAAACATTGACATCAAAGGCGTAGGTTTCTTTTTCAAGCACCTCTTCCGCAATTTCTGCAAATACCCATAACGCGATCGCGGCTAATACTAACCCAGCCAAGCGAACAGTTGTTAATAGTGGAACAAAAGGCAGCCCAAACTGTCGCCACCATCGAATTAACAACCGACTTAGGCGGCGAGTAACCTCTAACATTACTTAATCAAAATAACCTTTAACACATTAAGTTTCGGATTCATTCGCAGTAGATTTCATCTAGCGAAAGTTAGAAACTTGTCTCTATAAACACTAGTAAGGAAGAACAGTAAAGAACAAAGAAGACATTCCAATTTATATAGCAATTCTTCTATACTTCAGGTATGGAGATTAAGAGTGTCTGTTGCATTGATAGAGCTATCCTTAACGAATCAAGTGTAATAGCACTAAGGATCTTCATACGCCTTATCTGCTGTACCTGATCGTGTTACAGACCTGTACCTTGTACTAAATTTGTTACGTTCTAGCTGTATTAATTCAGCTTTAAAGGAAGAGATTACGCTTCATAAACTTTCCTTCATAAGCTTCCTAGCTACATTGGGAGAAACAGACTATGTTTCAAAAGATTTTAGTCGCATTAGATAGCAGCGAGTCCAGTCGGCATATCTTTGAAAAAGCCCTTGACCTAGCAAAAACAAATCAAGCTGAGTTGATGCTTTTACATGTGCTTAGCCCAACGGATGAAGCCTATCCAATGCCAATTTATCCTAGTTTCGATGGGATTTATCCTATTCAGCATGATGAGCTGATGCGATCAGCTATGCAGCAATTTGCTGTGGTAGAGCAGGCTGGCTATGACAAGCTGCGATCGCACTCCCTAAAAGCCGAGGCGGAAAACGTTCTGACTCACATTACTCAAACTACTGGTGATCCGGGTGAGCTGATTTGCAGTACTGCAAAACAATGGAGCGCTGACTTGATTGTAATCGGTCGTCGAGGGCGCTCGGCGCTGACAGAGCTTTTGCTTGGCAGTGTCAGTAACTATGTAATGCACCACGCGTCTTGCTCGGTGCTAGTGGTTCAGGCGGCTTTAGTATCGGCTTAGCCTTCTGAGAATTGCGTCCAAGCGTATAACAGTCGTGCTCTAATGTGACTTCTCGCTGTTCTGTATCATCTTCCCCAATCAGCACAGGACAAGAACTAAAATTAAGCAAACCCAAACTTAAAGTGACGAATTCTTCAGACGATTCAGATTCATCTCCGAGGAGAGAAAAATCTCTAGAATGCGCCCCTCCGTCCAAGCTTGGCGATTTGAGAGAAGACTGGTAGAAATAGCCTTCAATTTCCTCAGCCCCGATCGCTGAAGCTACTAGCGGAGCGATTTGTCCTGAAAGGCAGATTCTGGGAGATTGCTGAGGCTTTATGACTGGAGGGAGCAATTTATATAACACTACTCCGTAAACTCAATGAGCTTAGATGGAGATCAGGATGGTGCTAGTAAAAGAGTAGTGGAGGAAATTCGTGGGTCTGTGAACAACTGGACTGCAGAATAACCTGAGCCACTAGCTGATCTACTAAAACTTGGTCACTGAAGCTGAAATGGAGTATCAATACAAATTGCTGCTTTCTAAAGTGGCTCGCTCCGATGAAGTTACAGAAGGGAACCTGTATAAGGATCTAGAATGCTCCGTCCTTGGCAAAAATCACGTAGATGGTTTTAAAGATTAAGTAAAGATCGTACATGGGTGTCCAAATGGACTGATAGCGCAGATCTAGGAGAACAATGTCTTCAAAATCTTTGATCGTTGAACGCCCATTCGCTTGCCACTCGCCAGTCAGCCCTGGTTTGACATTAAGACGTTGCCAATGATAGTCACTGTACTGAGAGACTTCATCAGAAGTAGGTGGACGTGTGCCAACCAGGCTCATCTCACCCAGCATCACATTCCAAAACTGCGGCAATTCATCTAAACTGGTGCGTCTAAGGAACCGACCAACTTTTGTAATGCGAGGATCCTGCTTATTCTTGAAGATTAATCCCTCTGCCTCGTTCTCTATCTGAGATTTCAGCAAATCCGCCCCCTCAACCATAGAGCGAAACTTATAGATGCGGAACGGTTTACCGAGCAAACCGTGACGCTCTTGACTATAAAGGATCGGACCTGGACTGTCGAGCCTGATGGCGATCGCAATTGGTACGAAGAGGAGCGCTGTAATCAATAGCCCAATTAAGCTTCCAAACAAATCGATAGTTCGCTTAATGACTGAATGAGCAGAAGCGTGAGGAACTTGATGTTTGACAGACGCAGTCAAGCGAGTTTCGAGTATGGATGACTCTAGAGCAAATTGTGTCATGATTCAGAACCCGCCTAAGAACCGTATAAACACTTGTTTCGTATCCGTAGCTATACGCAAAACTATAAGATTTTCTGTAAATACTAAGTAGTGTTTCTGCTAACACTTCCTCAAAACTTTTTACTCTAATAGCGGAATAAAGCTTATGTGAAGTTTTAATAAAGTTGATTTTCTGCCCTCTTCACAACGGACGATTTTTTGAAGACATAAAGCATAAATAGGTAGACAGCTAAAAGCAAAGTCCTATACAAAACAAGGGGTGTGAGGAGTGGAATCGCAATCGGAGCGCCTTGGTGTCATTGTTGAACAGGTTGCAGAAACTGTCCTTGCAGCGACTGATACTGTTGAGCAACTTTCAGAACGACTCGATGAACTTACAAAGCAGGTGCAGCAACAGGGATATCAAGTTTTTGCCTTGACTGACGCTGTTCAAACGTTGGCCGACAATCAAGAAGCGGTAATCACACATGTGGTTCGCTTAGCAGAAACCCTTGAGCGCATCGCGGCGTCACTCGAGAAAGATGCGTTGTAACAGAGGTTTACTCACCTCAAATTAAGCGATCAACACATTAAGCGATCAACGTAGAGAAACGGTTTATACTGAGGAACTCTAGCCAACAACTGCCTTGGTTGCGTGAAGTACCCGTACGGGTAAGTGATTTCAGTTGAGGGTGTGAGGCAAACTCTATATCAGGGCAATGAGTATATCAGGGCAGTGAGGACGGCAACTCCATGACAGTACTAGAGGATATTGCAAGCACCTGGCGATCGCAGCTAGAAGCCGATTTGCCTTCCGTGAGTCAAGCCACTCAAGAAAGCATTCTAAAGTGGTTGCTGGGAGAAGCACCAGAGCGATTCAACGAGTTCACACCAGAGCAGCGCCACATCGCGAAGCAAGCCATTGACTACCGCTATAGAATTTTGATTCAGCGCTACTTAAAAGCCTCTCCCGAACGCTCGTACCGAAATTTGATCCAGCGCTTAAGCAGTTTGTTCGTGGTTCGGAGCAAGATTAGTACCTGGATTTCGTTATCACGCGATCGCCATTCCACCGTGGTAGATGTGCTTCAGGAAGTCATTCAAGATTTGATGCAGAATGATAAGTACATGCAGGAACAGGTTGCTTGGATCGCCCAATGTACTCGTGATCCTCGACTCCGAAATGCTTTAGTTTTTACTGCTACAGAGGAATATAGTCTGCGTCCAATCCGCAACCAACCGCTTTTGCTGTATCGGTTTGTCAACTACCAGAAGCGATCGCAGCGGGGGGGCATGACTCAAGTTCCGGCAGCTGATTTTATTCGATTGGTGTCTGAAGAGATTGCGCCTGATGATGCCGAAGGTTCGGTAAGTTTGCTTGATGGTCAGGCGATCGCAAACTATCAGGAAGCGCAAGCTCAAGATGAGCAGAAAGAACTACGGAGCGCCATCTCCAAACATTTCGAGGCGTATTTAGAGGAGAAGGTTGATCCTCAAGCAGCAGAATGGCTGCGCCTGTATTTGCAGGGAAAAACCCAAGAAGCGATCGCGCAACGTTTGGGACTGCAAATCAAGCAGGTGTATCGGCTGCGGGAGAAGGTCAACTATCACGCCGTCCGGGTGTTTGCCCAGAAAGCGCAGCCCGAATTGGTAACAGAATGGTTAGGACGCTAAGTTTAGCAAGACGTAAATTGATTTGAGACCGCTTAGCAACTGACAGTAGATCTCTAAGACAGTAGATTTTTAGGAAGCATCCGGTAGCAGTGTATTTGCAGTGTATTTAGAGATGCGTTCAGAAGAAGCATTCGCGCGCAACGAGTGCACTGATAGTTCTAACTTCATCCGATACATCCGCTACCAGGTCTAATCCCAGTCAGGAGTCTCCTCTATGAACTGTCTTCACCCACTTCAACCGTTTAGGACGAATTGACATACGGACTGTAGCACTGGCAACGATCGCTAGCCAGTGCATCATATAGATCGTTCCCCGCAGTGCTTGCAGTAGCGCTACAAACCGCGAAAAATCGAGCCCTCCGAGAAAAGCACGCCTTTTAGCAGCATCTTGATCCAACAGTTGAACCCGCCGCAATCCGCCTACCGCGCTAAACAAGAACAGCAAGATACCCAACGCTGAGATTGGGCTAGTCAACATCAATCGATGCTTTGTGATCGCCATTAGAAAATCCGGTAACGCTGCCGTTGGCGCAGCATACTGAATCAGCCAAAACATAAACAAATCAATCGATTTGCGAGTTCCCATTCGGTTTTTGAGAATGAGCCGCCAATAATCTAAATAGCGCTGATACCCGCCTTCTGCCCATCGATTCCGTTGATGCCAAAGCGCTAATGCCGTTGTCACCCCTTCTTCATAGACAGGTGGCATGGTCACAACTTCGATATCCCACCGATTGAGGTGCAACCGGAAGGTTAGATCTAAATCGTCCGTGATCGTCTCTTCATTCCACCCACCGCAGGCTTGCAGTGCTTTGCGCCGGACAAACTGGCCATTGCCTCGAAGTTCGCTTAAGCCGCCGATCGCAGAGCGTTGCTGATGAATAAAGGCATCGAGCGCCATTTCTGCCATTTGCCCACGAACCCAAAAGTTGTTCGTGTCCTTGGAGTGAAACTTTGGCTCCGCTTGAATAATGGCTTTTCGGACTTGCACCGCGCCCACGTGCTCGCGTCTGAAAACAGGCAAAACCCGTCGCAGAAAGTCTGGTTCAACTTGAGCATCTGCATCAAAGACAACAATGATTTCGCCTTGAGTTAGCGGCAGAACTTGATTGAGCGCGCCAGACTTGCCGCCAACCGCATTGGCAGGACGATGGAAGACTCTCAGCTGGGCATACTCTTGGGCTAAGCGATCTAACAAAGCTGCCGTTTTGTCAGTGCTGTTGTCGTTGATTACCCATAGCTCGTAGCGATCGCACGGGTAGTCTAAACTGCACATCATTTCAACGAGCTTACCAACAACCGCTTCTTCATTCTTGGCAGAAACCATTAACGACACCATTGGGCAGTCATCATCCCCAACCAAGGGCGCTGGAAGATCCGACGGACGGGCAAATAGCAGTCGAACGGCATGAATTCCCATTACGGTTGTCAAGCCCAACACAATCCAGTAGCCCCATGTAATGAGATGCAGCGCGATCGTACTGCCCCAAATCATGACTAAAACGGCTGCCGCTTTGCGCCTGCGCCCTCGAAACCCTCGGAATACCTGCGGATCTAGCTCATCTAGGTCATCATCAGGCAAATCGCTGACGAGTGCCGCACAAGCTTCGCTCCACGTCGTACGCGACTCCAGTTCGTCGAGGGAATCGCTTTCTTGCCAAGAATTCTCCCACATAGGTCAGTTGGTTTAACAGCCAGTATTTGTCTACACCCTGAAAGCAATTAGGAATTGAGATCACACCAAACAGTGCAAGCCCTACAACCCGATAGCTTACCTTGCAATCGCTGAAATTCGTCTACTAATGGCTGAGATAGCCGCATAGTCACCCTTACGGACGCTGCTGCAAGCTAGAACACAAAGCACAGTCAGTAGAATCTTGCCGTCAGACTAATAAGGTAATGACACCTAAGTAAGGTAATGACAGCCCCTATCGTCCCACGCCGTAGATCTGCATTGTTGCTGCCCTTTCAGCAAACGTCTAGGCAGACTTATTGTAACCAACGTTACTATACTTCCTTACGTTCATGTGATCGCCATTATAACCAGGCGCTAGATTCTTCTGATGGGGTCAGATCCTAAAATGCTGGCTGGGTAAGACTAACGGGTTGCCAGAATCCTCGTACCAGGCCCAGCGACACTAGGCGCTTTTATAGTTGCCTCTAATTCTTCCGCTTTGACCGTTAACAAAGGCGGCGAATCGATGAGATGAGCAAACGGACTAGAACTTGGTACATCCAAGCGAGAATTTACGATCGCAAGATTGCCAGCCGCAGACGCTTCAAATAAAAATAGGTCAGACTCTAGCTGGCTATAGGTGAGAACCTGGCCACTCTGACGCCACAAGTTTAACCGCCCATTATCAGCGAAACGGCAGAGAACGCGATCTGCTCCTCCCGGCTCCGACGGCTCGCCTTTGACAAGAACGCGCTGCTCATTTCCCTGCCAGTCAAACTCCGCCATCTCTTTCGGCAGCTTCCAAATTTCACGTCCGCCTTGAATGGAGTCGGCTTGATCAACATAAATGTGAGAAATCCAGGCTCCGAGCTTATCGCCCCGACGTACGATCGCGGCAATTACAATCAGTTCGCTGTAGAGCAATGTTGAGCCAGTTTTGTATTGAGAAAGATAAACTCCGCCAATCGTCTTCCCAGGCAGAACTGAAACGATTTCTATCCCGATCGGAACATAGGGAGATGCCTTGGCAATATCAATAAGATGCACCGTTTGATAGGCGAAACCTTTGAGTGTCCAGGGGGCTTGAGGATAGCTCATACGAATTCTTTGCGTTAGTTAAAGTGCAGCGACGCTTCGGAAGTATGCAAGACAAACCCCCAACAGCAATGAATGTGTTAAACAATCTATTTCATTACAATCAAGACCTCTTCTTCAAATTGGTAGAGATTAAGTTGTCCAGTCGCTCGAAATCTCAATCTCTCAAAGTGTAGAGGCAGTTTCCATCTAAATTAAGTCACATTGTTAACAGCCATACTTTATAAACCTATATTTTCAAATCTTTAAAATTCATTGGTGTCATGTCGGACAAACCACAACTCGAAGAGCAAGCCATTGCTGAAGTGATTAAGCAAGTAATCCTCCAGCAATTAGACAGCGTGAAGCGGATTGGTGTAGCTGTAAGAACAAACCTGATCCAAGCATTTCAAGGACAAGCCGATTCAGTATCTATAAAAGGCAAAGATTTAACTACAGAAGGCATCCATATTCAAGAATTAGAGGTCGAGTCAGATCAAGTTTCGATTGACCCACTCAACCTATTCTTAGGGCAGATTCGATTAAGTGAACCTGTTAATACTCGAACTCATTTAGTTTTATCTGAAACAGATCTAATTCAAGCTATTAACTCAAAATACGTTACAGAGAAAATCCCTCATTTTCAGTTAGAGGTAAATAAGAAGTTCGTCACTGTTGAACTGTGTCCGCCCTTTTCGATCCGGCTGCTAAGTGATAACAAAATGCGCTTTTCGGGAGGAGCAAAACTCCATGAATCTCAGCAAGTTCGTTCTGTTAGTTTCTCGGCTGTGATGTGCGTTCGTACAGATACCCAACCTGTTTTATTAGAAACATTTTGTTGCACTCCTAATCAAGGCTTAACCCTTCCCTTTACGATCGCAATGATGCAGAAAATGGAAGAAGTTATATCTCAGCCTTATTTCACGCTAGAAGGTACGATTCTGAGGCTCTGCACGCTCAGAATTAAAGACAAGACAATGAGCCTAGACATTGAAGCCCAAACTCAAGAAATTCCTTCTCTGTAATGGCTGTCCTCTAACATTAAATAAAGTTGAATGGGATTAAAACGTAGGCTTCAACCTTTACGAGCTTTAGCGTTTTTCTTTATGTAATCTTATAAAGTTTCCTATCAACGTCTGTTGCCTGGTGCATCATACTGGGAACCTTAACAAGGACACTCTAGGCGATGACAAATCAGGCGATGAGCCAAGTTCAAGACGTGGAAACAACCTTTTTCTTTCAAAAAGGACTGTATCTCAATAAGACGAAAGCTTACACAACTGCAATTCTCAGTTATGAAGCTGCCCTTAATCTAAAGCCCGATTACCCGGATGCTTGGTACAACCGAGGCAATTCGCTTTACCATTTAGGTCGTTTTCAAGACGCGATCGCAAGCTATGACCAAGCTTTGGAATACCAGCCCGGCTTTCCTGAAGCATGGAACAACCGAGGCAACGCATTAGACGAACTCAACCGTTACGAAGAAGCAGTTGCCAGCTACGACCAAGCGATTCGATTTCGTGCCAGCTACCACTGGGCATGGTACAACCGAGGCATTTCGTTGCGAAATTTAGAGCGCTACGAAGAAGCGATAAATAGCTACGACCGAGCAATCGAGTTTAAGCCCGATTACTATTGGGCATGGTACAGTCGGGGGCTTGCCCTCCGAAAACTCGGTCAGCTTGAGAAAGTTGTCGCTAGTTACGACAAAGCCCTAGAATTCAAACCCGACTTTGAAGAATCTTGGACGAATCGCGGCAACGCGCTCTACCACTTAGGGCGCATTGAGGAGGCGTTAGAAAGTTACGACCGCTCCCTAGCTTTAAGACCTGAGGCGGCGACCGTATGGTACAACAAAGCCTGCTGCTACGCCGTGCAGGGTGATCTAGACCTTGCCTTCGAGCATTTGCAGAAAGCGATTGAACTTAGCCCCGAAGAATATCAAGAAATCGCGCAGAATAATGGTGACTTTGAACCTCTGCGGCGAGATCAGCGGTTTCTCTCGCTCCTGTCCTTCCGAGCGCCACGAGAGACCTAAGCGCTGCCTACGACTATGGTTCCTTGGGATGATATTCAAGCTCGCTACAAAGGTGCAGGGCGATCGCTATCGCTGCTCAGTAGCTATGGCAGACACTATGCTAAGTGCGAGCAGGCTCTAGACGCCAACCCCAATCATCCAGATGCGCTTCTGTGTCACGGCTATGGGCTAGAAAAACTAGGACGGTATGAGGAGGCGATCGTCACGTTTGAGCGGGTGATCGCCCTCTGTCCCCGAAGCAGTTTAGCTTGGCAGGGGCGCGGCATTTCGCTCGGGATGCTGTGTCAATATGAAGACGCGCTCACAAGTTTCAACCAATCGCTCAAGCTCGATCCGGACGATTATCGAGGCTGGCAAAATCAAGGTAAGACGCTGTTAAGGTTAGGACGCTACCCCGCCGCGATCGTCAGCTTTGATCAGGTACTCTCACTTAAACCCGACAGTTACAAAGCTTGGTATAACCGTGCGATCGCGCTGTCTTGCCTTCACAACTATGTTGCTGCTCTGACAAATATCGATCGGGCGCTCACAATTAAACCAAATTCTGACTATATTTGGACATATCGAGGCGTGATGTTAACGAGGCTAAACCGCTGCTCCGAAGCCTCTACCAGCTTTGAAAACTCGCTCAAGATCAATTCGCGAAGTCCTAGCACATGGTATGGAAGAGCCTGCTGTTTTGTGCGGCAAGACAAGCTGGAAGAAGCATTAGAGAGTGTCAAGCGGGCAATTCAAATCTCTCCCTCGGTCTACCGCCGTGTCGCAAGCACTGACGCAGCCTTGCAACCTTTGCGGAGCGACCAACGCTTTCGCGAGCTAGTTCATAGAGAAATTCAGCCCAAAGCCATTTGATCTTGAGATCTCAAGATCAAATGGCGCTATATTATGTCGTTGCATTATTGATGTCGTTTCTGATGCCACTGCCAAGCGTGCGTCAGAATCTGAGTTAAATCGGCGTACTGAGGAGACCATCCCAAAACAGTTTGAGCTTTTTCCGCACTGCCAACTAGAGCCGGAGGATCACCAGGACGACGATCGCGCTCTACAGCAGGAATAGGCTTCCCGGTGACTTGACGCGCCGTATCAATCACTTCGCGGACTGAAAAGCCGTTGCCATTTCCTAGATTAAATGTTTGAGAATCGCCTCCATTAAGCAGGTACTTCAGACCAAGGACGTGCGCTTGGGCTAAGTCTGTTACATGGATGTAGTCTCGAATACAAGTGCCATCAGGTGTTGGATAGTCTGTACCAAAAATTGAGATTGCATCTTGCTGACCCAGTGCCGTTAACAACACCAACGGAATCAGGTGAGTTTCTGGATTGTGGTCTTCTCCCAGTCTGCCTTCTGGGTCAGCACCTGCGGCATTGAAATACCGAAAGCTAACGGACTTGAAACTATAAGCGGGATCAAAATCTGCCAAGATCCGCTCCACCATCAGTTTTGTTGCGCCGTAGGGATTGATCGGGTTTTGGGGATGGTCTTCTGGAATCGGAACTTGATTGGGAACGCCGTAGGTCGCGCAGGTTGAGGAGAACACAAAGGTTTTGATGGACGCTGCCACCATTGCTTCTAGGAGGGTGAGCGTTCCAATCACATTGTTACGGTAGTACTTATCAGGAGCAGTGACAGACTCACCAACATAAGCGTAGGCGGCAAAGTGCATAACGGCTGCGAACGATCGCGAGGCAAATAAGCTGTCGAGCAGAGCGCGATCGCTGGTATCCCCTTCAACTAGCTCAACCTTCAAAACATTCTCTACAATGTCGCGGTGTCCATACACCAAATTGTCAAGCACAACAACTTCAAAGCCAGCTTGCTGCAATGCTAATACGGCATGAGAGCCAATGTATCCGGCTCCTCCAGTGACTAAAACGGTCAATTTTTCTGATTGCACGTCGCTATTCCCCCAACACTACTTCTATTTCCCTTTCATTCTTGGCTACGACAGTCAGGAATCAATCTCACTTAATTAATTCTTACTTAATAATGTCTATCAACCTCTTATTTCTTCTTTCCCCCTTGCAATAGATCGCGACCCAATAGAAAGAAGATGACTGAAAACGCAATCCCTGCCAAAATAACTTCCATCCATTTATCTCCTGATGTACGGTTTCTTCTAAAGTTGAGCTTTGGGCAAATCGCGGTTCAGAACATGATGTTCCGGCTGAGTATCACAGTTTTGTATTCTGCCTGAATTCTCAGTCATTTTAAATGCAACGGAAGGAAGGATTTACCTAAAATTTTGCGTTCTGAAATCTAGTTTCAGAAAAAATAGACGTTTATTGCAAAAAAAGAGCGTATGTATCAACAATCTTCGGTACAATCCTAGTCTTGAAAGCCCTTTACGTTGCTAATTTGCGCCTCTATCCGATAAGTCAAACTAGGGTCTGTTCTAGTTGTCTTAATCAAAGTAGATTGCTGGCTGTAGGTTATAGATGGTTAAATTTGCACGGGGTGTGAGGATGTTTACCGCAACGCAAGGAATTACAGCATGGTTTTATTAGTAACCGATGTATTCGTGCTGCTAACCCAGGTTCTATTGTGGGTGGTAGTTGGAATCTTTGCCTGGTATGTCTTGCTGCGGTTGCTTCCCAGAGTATTTCTCGGCGGACTGGTGCTTTTTCTATTACTTGGAGTTGCCGTATACACGTTTTTTCAAGGGTCGCCGGCTCAAGGAGTCGCTGGAGATATTTGGCGCGTGATTTCGGTTCCGTTTACGCCCCTGGGATTGCTGCTGATTTTACTGCTCATTGCCCTTTCAGATTTGATTCGCGGCAAAGCTTTGTCGTCTACCGGAGTCATTTTGCTTCGGGTCGCCGTTCCGGTTCTGCTGATCCTGAGTTTGCCTGCGGTGTCGTATTTTTTGGCGCAACGTGCAGAAGCAGAAGCGATTCAAGATATTCAGTTGGTTCCAGAGGCGGCACTTGGCGGAGCGGAGCGTGTGATTGTGGTGTTAGCGCAAGATACGACTCGATTGCAGCTTAGACCCGGACTACCAGCCCCAGGCACAACGCGTGCGAGAAATACAAATCCTGGGCTGATTCCGCCACCTACACCCATCTCAGCAAGTGCGTATAATTTGCTCATTGACCAGCCAATTCAGCTAACCGAGCGCGGAAATCGGTTGATCTATGCCGCAGAATTGGCGCGGGAGCAAGGCGGCCGTGTGGTCGTTAGTGCTGGATCTCGACCGGGGCGTAATGTCAGAGCTGGCGAAAGCCGAGAAAGTGTTTCTGAAGCGAGAGATGCAGCAACGTTTTTGCGAGGGCGGGGAGTTGCCAACATCTTAGAAGATCCGAACAGCCCAACGGTTCACGACAGCGCGGTGAATGTGCGGAATCTGCTTCAGCGCAATAACGTTAACTACAACGGACAGATTACAGTGGTTACGTCTGCATTGCAGATGCCGCGTGCGGCGCTAACGTTTAGACAAGAATTTGCTAATCAACGGGAGGGAGCGTTCTCTGTGCTGCCTCGACCGACAGACTTCTACACGGTTCCTAGTGGAGAGGCACTCCGAAATCGAGTTCAGGGAGGAGATTTACGAAACATCCAACTATCGGATATTTTGCCGAGTGTGGACGCCCTTGAATTGAGTTCTAAAGTCATTAACGAGTACCTTACTTCAATCTATTACTTTTTGAGGGGATGGATTCGACCAGTGAGGGCACTTTAAGGTCTCTCGAATAAGAAAGGTCTCTCGAATAAGACTCAGATTCTCTAGAATAGGCGCGATCGCGACGAAGCCCATCTTTTCGTCGCGATCGTGCTTTCAGGATTAGTGTTTTGAGGATTAGCGTTACGATGAGAGGGTTTCCGATCCATGACTGACGGCTGACTATGGCGCGAGCATCACGACTAAGAAAATTAGGGAACTACCTTCGTCCCCATTGGCGGTCAACCACCGCGGGTATTGCTGCACTTTTAATTGTTAACGGGATCGGCATTTATATTCCGCTTCAGATCAAAAGCGCGATCGATACGTTGGGCATTACCTTCCGCTTTGATCAAATTCTGTCTTATGTCGTCCTGATTTTGGTGTTAGCGACGGTGATGTGGTTTGTCCGCATGGCGTCTCGCGTGCTGTTGTTTGGGGTTGGGCGTCAGGTTGAGTTTGATCTTAAACAAAAGATTTTTAATCATTTGCTGAGGCAGGAACCCGCTTATTTTGCAGCAAATGCGGTGGGAGACTTGATTAGTCGCGCCACGAGCGATGTAGAAAATATTCGGCGGTTGGTTGGCTTTGCCGTTTTGAGTTTGGCAAATACTTTTTTTGCCTATGCTCTGACGTTGCCTGCCATGTTTTTGATTGATGCGAAGCTCAGTCTTTTGGCGCTTTCAGTGTATCCGTTCATGTTGATTCTGGTGAATCTTTTTAGTCATCGTCTGCGATCGCAGCAGTTGAATGTGCAAGAAGAGCTTTCAGGGTTGAGTGAATTGATTCAAGAAGACATGAGCGGGATGGCGCTGATTAAGATTTACGCTCAGGAGGAGAATGAAAGGCGAGCGTTTGGAGAGGTGAATCGCGGACTGCTGAAGGCAAATCTCAGATTAGCGCTGACTCGCAATTTGTTGTTTCCAATCTTGACGGCGATGGGCTACGGCAGTGCGTTGATTTTGCTGTGGTTTGGCGGGGGCGCGATCGCCCGGGGCGAAATTACAGTTGGAAGTTTCATCGCGCTATTGATTTTTGTGGAGCGTCTAGCGTTTCCGACGGCGTTGCTTGGATTTACAATTACAGCGTACCAACGGGGCGAAGTCAGTATTGACCGAATTGAGGCAATTTTGGGTGTTGAACCTGAGATTCAGGATGCTCCGAATGCAATTCCGTTAGCGATCGACCAAGTGAAGGGAAAGCTGACCGCCCAAGATTTAACATTCCGATATCCGAAAGCGGAGACACCTGCGTTAGATCATCTCAATTTTACGATTTTGCCTGGAGAAACAATTGCGATCGTCGGCCCAATTGGATCAGGAAAATCGACGTTGGCGAATGCATTACCCCGATTGTTGGATATTGCTCCGGGTGAACTGTTTGTGGATAGCTATGACATTACCCAACTGCGATTAGAAGATTTGAGAGGCGCGATCGCTTACGTTCCTCAAGAAAGTTTTCTGTTTAGCACCACTATTCAAAATAATATCCGCTACGGTCAACCGTTTGCGGATCAAAGTGATGTTGAATATGCGGCAAAGACAGCTCAAATTCACAGCGAGATTTTGAACTTTCCGCACCACTATGACACGATTGTGGGAGAGCGTGGCATTACGCTTTCGGGCGGGCAGCGCCAACGAACGGCATTAGCGAGAGCTTTACTTGTTGACAGCCCGATTTTGATTTTGGATGATGCCCTGTCGAGTGTGGACAATCAAACCGCTACGCAAATCCTTAAGAATTTGTCAGAAGGAACGATGCGAAAAACGGTTGTGTTTATTTCGCATCAGCTTTCGGCGGCGGCAATGACCGATCGAATTTTTGTGATGGATCAAGGTCGAATTGTGCAAATCGGGACTCACAGCGAGTTGTTGGCAGAACCAGGATTGTATCGATCGCTGTGGGAGCAAAACAAATTAGAAGAGGTGTTGACGGAATAGGAATTTCGTATAAAGGAACGATCGCTCTGTAAGCTCTGCATAAGCTTGTTATCGAGTATCGGGATGCTGTATCAAGGAAGCAATGTTGCAAACTCGATAACGCGATGCTGTATTGAGAAGTGCGATCGCAAAACTCGATAACGCGATGCTGTATCAAGAAAATTTTTGCGTGAACTCGATAACGCGATGCTGTTTCTAAGAAAGCGATGCCACGAACTCAATAACGCGATGCTGTATCAAGGAAAATTTTGTGCAAACTCGATGTGGAATTGAGCGAATCGAGTTAGGGAAACGCAAAACTCGATTCGCGATCGCGTGATCTTGATACATGCATTTGAATCTCGACAAAGGCATTTGCTCAGACGCACTACAAACCATGACCTACGAGGGCTTGCGTTGACAAGTCTCTGTCCTCCCCTAAGCTTAAGAGATGAAGGTGAGGGACGTCATCAAACTGATTGAGCAAGAGGGTTGGTATTTGGCTCGGACACGAGGTAGTCACCGTCAATGCAAATATCCTAGACAAGCCAGGTCTAGTGACTGTACCCGGAAAACCAGGTGATAATTTAGCTCCAGGAACGTTGGATAGCATCTTGAAGCAAGCGGGTTTGAAATAATGCAGTACCTTATCATCATTGAGAAAACAGAAACTGGATATTCTGCTTATTCTCCTGACCTCCTTGGGTGTGTCTCGACTGGGGCAACCCGTGAAGAAGTCGAACAGAATATGCATGAAGCGATGGCGTTCCACCTTGATGGTTTGAAGTTGGAGGGTTTAGAAATTCCACAACCTACGACCTCATCCGCCTATGTTGAGGTCGCAGCTTAGTACTGCGTTGAGATGGACGGTAATTATCGATCGCGGAGAGACTGAACCACATCAATGACGCAGTGGGCAGCGCGATCGCACTCTTCTTCAGTATTAAATCGGCCAATTCCAAATCGCAGCGATGCATACGCCAACACATCTGGTAATCCCAGTGCTTGTAATACGTGGGATGGTGCAATCTTTGCTGACGTACATGCAGAACCAGATGACACTGCAATCACTGGCTGCAATGCTAATAACAATGCTTGCCCATCCACACCTTCAACACTCACATTAAGATTGCCGGGCAATCGTTGAGTCGAATGACCGTTAAGATGAATGCCTTCTACCGATTGAAGAGTTTGCCACATGCGATCGCGCAATCCTTGAATTCGCGCTGATTCTGCTGACATCTCTTTCAGCGCAATTTCAACCGCTTTACCCAATCCAACAATGAGCGGAGTAGAGAGCGTTCCGGCTCGTAGTCCTCGTTCTTGCCCGCCGCCGTGGAACTGGGGAGCGATCTGCACACGTGGATTTCTGCGACGCACGTACAACGCTCCAATCCCTTTCGACCCATAAACTTTGTGAGCCGTAAGCGACATCAGATCGATCTTCATCGCTTCCACGTCGAGCGGAATTTTACCGATCGCTTGCGCGGCATCTGTGTGAAAGAGAACATTGCGATCGCGGCACAACGCTCCAATCTCTGCAAGCGGCTGCAACACTCCAATTTCGTTATTCGCTGCCATGGCAGAAACTAGAATGGTGTCGTCTCGCAAAGCTTTTTCTAGCGTATCTAAATCAATCAACCCATCAGCTTGAACTGGCAGAAAGGTAATTTCAAACCCAAGCGATGCTAAATAGCGACACGGATCAAGAACAGCGTTATGTTCTGTTTGCAGCGTGATGATGTGTCTTCCTCGACTGAAATACGATTCTGCAACCCCTTTGATTGCTAAATTATTTGCTTCCGTTGCACCGCTAGTGAAGATAATTTCTTCTGGAGTTGCACCAATGGCAGCAGCTAAAATCTCTCGTGCCTGTGCGATCGCGGCTTCAGCTTCCCATCCGTATGCGTGACCTACACTAGAGGCATTGCCAAAATATGTTGTGAAGTAGGGCAACATCGCGGCTAGAACGCGATCGTCAGCGGGCGTAGTGGCATGACAATCGAGATAAATCGGGCGATCCATATTCGTTAAAGCAGCTTCTTTAATGCGATCGTAAACCCTGGAACCACATCTTCGCCGCTCAACATCGCATCAGCAGGGTATTGAGTAATCGAGCGATCGACACGATAAGCATAGGCACAACGATGCTGACGATCGACTAGCCATCCCAACCGAACGCCATTTTCGATATACTCTTGCATCTTTTCTTGCAAGACTTCGAGGGAATCAGATTTAGAGCGGATCTCAATTACAAAGTCAGGTGCTAATGGAATGAACTTATCTTCTTCCTCATCCCAATTGTCAGCGAGTCGCCCCTTGGCAACAAACGCAGCATCGGGGGAACGAAGCGCCCCATTTGCCAGCCGAAAGCCACCACTTGAACTGAAGACATCTCCTAAATCGTGATCTTCAACCCAAATCAGCAGGTAAGCACCTGCTTTTGCTTCTCGATTGCTTGAAATTCCGCCTGTTGGAGCCATTGCAACAATTGTCCCATCTGCATTTTGCTCAAATCGCAATTCCGGGTTTTTAGAACTCATGAGCATCAGTTCTTCATCGGTGACCGTGAATGTTGTATTTCCCATTGCGCTCTCCCAGAATGCAGATTAAGTTGACTATAAAATATTTCCGAAGCTATGGCACAACGCGCAGTTTCTCCACCATTGAGTCAGGCGCTGATCGCCCTTGGTAGCAATTTAGGCGATTCTTACACCATTTTAGAATCTGCTTTAGAAGCATTGAACCAAACATCAGGAATCCGAGTGGAGGCGCGATCGCAGTGGTACAAAACCAAACCCATTGGGCCGCCCCAGCCCGACTATCTCAACGGCTGTGCCTTGCTTCAAACAACGCTCACTCCTCACGCCTTACTTGCCGCACTCTTCACGATTGAAACTGAATTTGGTCGCGAACGCCGCGAACGTTGGGGCGCACGTACCCTTGACTTAGACCTACTCTTATTTGATGATGTGATTCTGCAAACTCCTGATTTGCAGGTTCCCCATCCTCGGATGAATGAACGGGCGTTTGTCCTCGTTCCCCTTGCCGAGATTGCCCCCAACTGGATTGAGCCGCGATCGCAGCGCTCAATTTTAGAATTGGCAGGCGCGATCGACACCTCCGACGTTCAACGATTCCCGACACCCACTCCCTAAATCTAATGCCCTTGGGTTCAGAACCACCCCAACTCCTCGAACACCGCCTCACCTACAAAGGGCGCAAATTCGACTTTGAAGTCAATCGACTCCGTTTGCCCAATCAATCTGAGGGCGACTGGGAATGTATTCGTCATCCCGGCGGCGCATTGGTGATTCCAGTCACCTCTGAGGGCAAGCTTGTTTTGGTCAATCAATACCGCTTTCTCGTGCAAGGACGATTACTAGAGTTTCCCGCTGGAACTGTGGAAATAGGCGAGAACCCCCTAGAAACCATCCAACGCGAGATCGAAGAAGAAACCGGATATCGGGGCAACCAGTGGCAAAAGTTGGGAGAGTTTTTCTTGGCTCCAGGCTATTCTGACGAGGTGATTTATGCCTTTCTAGCTCAGGATTTGCAGCTTTTGGAGCATCCGCCAGAACAGGACGAGGACGAAGATATTCAGACTGTGTTGATGACGCCCCAAGAAGTCGAGAAAGCAATCTATGCAGGCGATTTGATCGACTCGAAATCGATTTCGAGCTTTATGCTGGCACGTCCAATCTTATTAGGCAGTTCGTAGATGTCAACAAAGCAGAATTTGCTAGGGTAAAGGAACTGCTCGCCCTATGATCTCTAGCCTAGTATGTCTGATTTAGTTTTGTTTTGGCATCGCCGCGATCTGCGAATTTCAGACAATCTTGGGCTAGCAATGGCGCGACAGCGCAGCCCCAAAGTCGTCAGTGTGTTTTGCCTTGATCCAGGCATTCTGAATCGCGATGATGTTGCGCCTGCCCGCGTGACCTATATGATTGGCAGCGTGCGATCGCTACAAGAGCGCTATGCCCAAGTCGGCGGTCAACTGCTGATTCTCAACGCCGATCCGCGTCAAGCTATCCCTGCACTAGCAACGGCGTTAGGTGCAAAAACCGTGTTTTTCAATTGGGATGTTGAGCCCTATGCTCACGAGCGCGATCGCGCCGTGATCTCTGCCCTCAACGCCGCCAAAATTGACGTTAAAACCTGCTGGGATCAACTGCTTCACTCGCCCGAAGAGATTCAGTCGGGTTCCGGTTCGCCCTACACGGTGTATTCACCGTTTTGGAAAAATTGGAGTAGCAAACCGAAAGCGGAACCCGTTCCCGATTTAGCGCAGATAGAAGGATTATCGGAGCGCGAACTAGAAGCGGCAAAAACAGTAGGGATAATTGCACTGCCCACGGCTAAAGAACTGGGCTTTGGTTGGGACAATCCCCTCATGCTTGCTCCCGGAGAACAGGCAGCACAAGAGCGATTAGACGAATTTTGTTCTCAAGCGATCGCGGAGTACCGAGACCAGCGCAATTATCCCGCTCAGCCTGGAACCTCTCTTTTGAGCGCTGCCCTCAAATTTGGTGTGATCGGCGTCCGCACAGTTTGGGCGGCGACGGTCGATGCCGCGAAACAAAGCCGCAGCGACGAAACAAAAGAAAATATCCGCGTGTGGCGTCAGGAGATCGCGTGGCGAGAATTCTATCAACACGCACTGTATTTTTTCCCAGAATTAGAGGAAGGCGCGTACCGAGAAGTATTAAAAACTTTCCCGTGGGAGAACAACGAGAAATACTTCCAAGCCTGGTGCGAGGGAAAAACTGGATACCCGATCGTGGATGCAGCAATGCGTCAGATGAATGAAACCGCCTGGATGCACAATCGGTGCCGCATGATTGTTGCCAGCTTTCTGACTAAAGATCTGGTCGTCGATTACCGCTTGGGTGAGAAATATTTTATGCAACGGCTCTATGATGGCGATGTGTCAGCCAATAATGGTGGCTGGCAGTGGAGTACATCGAGCGGCATGGACCCAAAACCCTTGCGAATTTTCAATCCGGCGAGCCAAGCGAAGAAATTCGACCCGGATGGTGAATATATACGGGAATGGCTACCCGAATTGCGGCAGGTTGAAACGGAGAACTTGATTTCTGGAAAAATTGATCAAAATGAGCGCGATCGCGCAGGCTATCCAAAACCAATCATCGATCACGCCGTGCAACAGCGCAAATTCAAAGAGATGTATCAGCAGCAAAAACAAGCAACGGGTTCGGAAGGCGGAGCTTAGGCGATTTCGTCAGGGTTGATGCCCAGCGATCGTAGCCGTTCAGCGAATCGATCTGCGCGTTGTCGTTCTTCCTCTGCGCGTTGTCGTGCTTGATTTGCTGATTCGTCTGGTGTTGGAACTAGACTTCCATTTGGAGCGAAGTAGCGGAGTTGATTATTTTTCACCCCCAGAAACAGTTGAAGTTCTTCACTCCAGCGCCAACCCTTCTCATCCAGTGGAATTTCTTGATATTCATGCCCATCTAAGCGCAATCCTACGAACTCAAGCGTAGTGGGCGAGAACCAGAAATATTCCGGGGTACGGAAACGGTCTTGATAAAGCAATTTCTTCAGTGTACGGTCAGTGTCTTCTGTTGTCGGTGACAGTAGCTCAATGATGATATTGGGATATTTACCGTCTTCTTCCCACACGACCCACGAGTTTCGATGGCGTCGTTCAGTGGATTTGACCAAGAAGAAGTCAGGTCCTCGAAACTCTCGATTTCGGAGTTGTTGGCGACTAAAGTAAACGGTAAGGTTTGCACCAATAAAGAAGTCTGAGCGATCTTGCCAGAGAAACTCTAGACACGCCACAAGTAACGCCAGTTGGGCGTAATGCACAGATGATTCCATTTCTGGCTCGTCGCTTTCAAGGTGAGTAGCATCAGGCAGAAGATCTGCAAATTCTTTTGCAGTTAGGCTCATGGGTCGTTCCTTTGAAGCGCAACTTCAATTCCTTTCACTCTAATCACTCTAAGTCTTGTCAACCAATTGTGTGAACGAATCAGCACCAACTTCAACTAAAAAAAGGGACGTTCAGTCGAACGTCCCTTAGAGTGTATGGATTTTTTAAAACCTTAGACAAGCTGACGTTGCTCCGCTTCTAGCAAAGCTAACAGCGCATTATCCCCTTTCTCTTGGGCGCTTTGAATGCGGCGTTGCAGATTGCGCTCTAGGTTAGCCTGGTGAACCCTTGATAGATTCCTAGATAAAGCGATCGCAGACACCGTGAGCGGCGTTTTAACACTTTTAGTTGGTTTAATCGGGCGTGTCGCTGTCGTCCGCTCTCCGTTTGGCTGCACTTGGTAAGTGCTGCCTCGGTAGGTTAACTGGTAGGCTGAGCGAGGTTGATAAGTAGCTGGAGCGGGCTGCTGATGGGGATCGAGCCGGTAAACGCTTCCACGATAGGTTAGGGTGAACGGCTCTCGAACGTTCTCGAATCGATCGCTGTCTGTGCGCCTGGGTTGGGTCGGGTCGTATTCGTAGGTAGAACCGCGATAAATTAGCTTCATAGTCGCCTCTGGGAGAAAAGTAGCGTGGGTTAGGTTGTGAGGCGCGTTCCTTCAGGAGAACTCCTTACTTCCGTCTCGTTCAGCGCGTGCTTACTGAAGATGAACGTATATATCTGTATTATATGCTACGCTTTTGCGCTTTTGTAGAATAATACAAAGCTAAACAAATCTGGGTTTGAACACAATCTGTCTTGAGACGGTAAAAACTTAACTATCTAAAATACTTTTCTATCGAGAGTTAGACTGCGATCGCGGTGGGGATCAGTACCGTAGGCAAGGAAGGTACAGAAAGTAGTTATGCATATTCAAACACCGGATTGGGTCAAGCACGCCGTCTTCTATCAAATTTTCCCCGATCGCTTTGCTCGGAGCCAAGAACCTCATAAGCGATTGCTCGAAGCTGCCCGTTGGGAAGATTGGCACGCGATGCCAACTCTACAAGGCTATAAAGGCGGCGACCTTTGGGGTGTGATTGAAAAGCTTGACTACCTTCAAGACTTAGGAATTACAGCGATTTATTTCACCCCGATTTTTCAGTCGGCAAGTAACCACCGATACCACACCCACGACTATTACACAGTCGATCCGCTATTAGGCGGGAATGAAGCATTTAAAGACCTGTTAGCAGCCGCCCATCAGCGCGATATCAAAGTTGTCCTCGATGGCGTGTTCAATCATTCGAGTCGTGGCTTTTTCTTCTTTCACGATGTGCTGGAAAACGGTCCTCATTCGCCTTGGGTCGATTGGTTTAGAATCCACCAATTTCCTGTTAATCCTTACAACGGGGAGTACCCTGCAAACTACGAAGGTTGGGCAGACAATCGAGCGTTGCCTGTGTTCAATCACGACAATCCTGAAGTGCGAGAGTACATCATGGAGATTGCTGAGTATTGGATTAAATTAGGCATTGATGGTTGGCGGTTGGATGTGCCATTTGAGGTGAAAACGCCGGGATTTTGGCAGGAGTTTCGCGATCGCGTCAAGGCAATCAATCCTGACGCCTATATCGTAGGCGAAGTGTGGCACGACTCGCGAGAATGGCTTGACGGGACGCAGTTTGATGGGGTGATGAATTATCTGTTTGCAGGACCAACGATCGCATTTGCAGCTGGCGATCGCGTAGTCATGGAACAGGTTCAAAGCCGTGATTATCAGCCCTACCCGCCCCTGTTTGCCGCAGAATATGCTTCTAAAATTCAAGAGTTGCTCAACCTGTATCCTTGGGAAATTCAGCTAACGCAACTGAATCTACTAGCAAGTCATGACACAGCCCGCTTAGCGACGATCGCAGATGGCGATCGCGCTAGTGTTGAACTCTCTACTCTTTTACTTCTCACCTTTCCAGGTGCGCCCAGCATCTACTACGGCGATGAAGTTGGATTACCTGGCGCGATCGATCCAGATTCGCGGCGTGGCTTTCCCCTAGAAACAAATTGGGATTATGAGATTTATGAGTGCCATCGACAATTAATTGCGCTGCGTCATGCTCATCCTGCTTTGCGAACAGGAGACTATAGAGTTTTGTATGCTGAAGGAACAACCTACGTGTTTGCGCGACGGCTTGACGCTGAAGAGATTATAGTCGCCGTTAACATTGGTACATCTGAGGTAAAAGCCCATCTAGATGTTTCGAAAATAGAGTTAAAGTCTCGACCGAATAAAATCCTTTATGGCCCTGTATCAATGGAATGGGCCGACGATCGCTTAACACTCAGTTTGCCGCCTCGATCGGGTGGTATTTTGGCTGAAATTTGATCTCTACACGAAGGTAGAGAATCAATCCTACTTTAGGCAAGATGGCTAGTAACTTGCTCCTGATTATGCTGTTCTCAGTTAAAAATTTTTAGGAGTTATTAATTATGCCATCTGATCCAAACATTGATGTTAGTAGCCAACAAGAGAAAGGGGATGAACTGGTAAATGCCAATCCTCAGCTTGACGCCAATGAAAAACAGCTAGAGCTTGTAAACAAACAAGGCGATGAAGTTGATCAAGCTGATTTAGCGAAGCCCCAGACCTCAGCAGACGTGCAAGCAGCAAAGCGCGACGACGTAGATGAGGAAGGCGCAGACAAATTGCCTTCTGAAATTACCGATAAGCTCATGGATGGTTCTGATCAAGTGTTTATGGCAGCGTTCAAGAACGGTCAGAACGATGGTTTGAGCCGTGAAGCTGCTATGCAGATGGCTTGGAACAGCGTAAAAGGAGGATTTGTTCGGAGCGACGATGGAAGCTGGCATCGCAAGTCTGGAGCGGACGATAGAACTATCAATTCTGGTGTAGGGGGAAGCGCAAGCTAAGAGTTAGCGATTGCACAAATTCTTGAGCCACTATCATCGACCCCGATGAGTAAAGAGCATAGCAAACGGTAGAAGCGCGCTACGGCACGTCTCTACCGTTTTGAATGGGTAAGATTGAGAATTTAATCGACTCGTTCTAATTGCCACAAAATCTGATTTCCTTCTCTACGCACTCTCGATACGACCCAATTGCGCCACACCCAGTTATCGCCCCGACTCGTAACCGCACTCGCGTTGATGTCCATCAAATCCGCAAGTTCGGAACTCGTGATCAAATAGCCTTTAGCCGCGATTTCTTCTGCCATGTGCAGCATATCCACTAAGTTGCGGAGGTTAGCAACTCGGACTTCGCGGGGAATGTTTTCTGAAATGTCGCTGGACTTGCCGTCTTCTAAAGGAACCGTTTGGGAGAGTTGAGTATCAGCCATATCTACAATAGAACCCTGTTTATAAGAATCGACGGTTTTTAATTCGGGCATTCTACCTAAAGAGAAGGCACGAGCGATCGCGTCGCATCGCTCGTTTCCGACATCGCCCGAATGTCCTCGAACGTAGCGCCACTCAACTTGACGGGAATTGAGTTGGTCTAGCTTCTCCCATAATTCCTGATTCAGCACAGGTTTTCCAGTGGATGTCTTCCATCCTTTCTTTTTCCAGCCGCCAATCCATTTGGTGATACCGTTCTTGACGTATTCGCTATCGGTGTAAAGAATTATTGGCTCGGTTTGTTCAGACTCGGCCAGGAATTGCAGGGCTGCGATCGCGGCTTGCATTTCCATTCGGTTGTTGGTGGTTTCTCGCTCCGCCCCACCTAATTCTTGAACAGAGCCATCGGTAAAGTAAACCACAGTTCCCCAGCCACCTGGGCCTGGATTGCCAGAACATGCACCATCAGTGTAAATCGATTGAATAGTTCGTGCTGTCATAATATATGGACGTAAAGCCGGGGCTTAGCCTATCACGGTTGCTGGTCATAAGGCTTACTAATCAAGGCAGGTAGCAATGATTTGCCAACGATTAGCGCAAAGTGCAACTCCGAAGAAACCACAAAATTCAGCAAATTTTCATCGGTAGAGCGATCGCAGGAATAGTCAGGCAAGTTCACTCTCAAAGCTCCAAATTGCTGATTCATTCAAATAACGGCTCTAGCGCACTACTCAAGTTGGTTGAACTCCGACCGATATTTTACCGTTCCAACACAACCCTGCAATGCACCGCTTTCCAACTCCAACACCATAAACACATCATCTGGCACTGCGTACTCACATCCTAATCCCTTCTCCTTAGCCGGAGTAAACCCAAATCGCGGATAGTATTCTGGATACCCCAGCACAACAACGGCTTTGCATCCTAGCCGGGCACACTCTGCCAAACCATGCCGAATCAGCAATGTCCCAATTCCTTGTCGCTGATAGCCGGGTAGCACTGCTACTGGTGCGAGTCCCAAAACAAGTAAATCGTCAGCACATTCCCCTGCGATCGCAACTGGACTAAAGAAAACGTGTCCAACAATTTGCTCGGATTCAACAGCAACGAAGGAAAACGTAGAGGCAACATCTCGCAACTGATCGACTAGCTTCGCCTCACTCTCTCGCCCAAATGCCGCAACATTGACTCTGCGAACAGCTTCTACATCTTCTGGTTTCTCGGCTCGAACTTCCATAACTTAGGACTACTGATTGCGGCAGATTACAATATCTCCACCAAGGTAACGTAGTCTCAAACGACCACTGAGGCTTCTCGAAACACTGTCACAACGTGTGATCGACGCTATAGAACGGCATAATCAGCTTTTCTCTCAAAAATGCCAAAGTAGTAGCTACAGCTTCATTTTGTCCGAATTGACAAGATAAAGCATTTCTATATCAAGGCAACTGGACTATAGATCCTTCTAACTCACTTCACTCGGCTCCTGCGAAGTTATGCCGTGGCGTTAATCGCAGGTTTTGTTCTTGATCAACCTCCATTTGTTCTTAATGTGATCGCACTAAGAACAAAACAACCCGCACTAAGAACGAAACAACATGCATTAATAACCTATGTTTATTCGGTAAGAACTGATGCTTTTATTTATGTTATCGAAGTACATTAATCTGTTCTTGATCAATGTTGATTTGTTCTTGATCAATGTTGATCAAGAACAAATCAACATTGATCTGTTCTTAATGGACTTGTTTTTGTAATTTTTTCAGCGCAAATACTGACTAAACCAGCGCACCTTCATTCAGGCGATACAAGAAATCTGCGGATTCTGCGCTCCTAACATCAACTGCAAATTTGCTAATGACTTGCATGAGAGCAGGTCATACCCACTTAGAAATTGCTAGGCGACAGATCCTATGCGTAAGAACATCACAGCGCTGGATGAGCAGAGCAGCAAGCAAGGAGTGCAACGACAACGGCAATTTAAGCCATAACACTTCCATTGCCGCAATCGCGGTTCCTTAGCAATCTGTCTCATCCGTAACTCATCTTTCTAAGCCGCAATTAACGCTTCTTGTCCGTGTCCTCGCATTATCTCCATCAGTTCATCTCGGTAATCATGAAATGTAGAGTTGCGTTTAACATGCTGAGTGCGCTCTGGTAACTTAATCGACATCTCTCGCCGCACCGTACCCGGACGAGCGCCCAACGCATAGATGCGATTCGAGAGGAAAACCGCTTCTTCGACATCGTGGGTAATCATGAACACCGTGAGATGCGTGCGTTCCCACAGTTCGAGCATGAACTGATGCATCAATTCCTTAGTATGAACATCCAACGCGCCAAACGGTTCATCTAGCAGCAGTACCTTCGGTTCGGAGGCTAAGGCACGCGCGATCGCAACCCGTTGTTTCATCCCGCCAGATAACTCACTCGGCAACGACTTCGCAAACTTAGAGAGACCCACCACTTCTAAGTAGGTGCTGGCTTTCTCACGCCGCTCTTTTTTCGACAGTCGTTGCAGCTTTAGTCCAAACTCAGTATTCTGCTGCACCGTCATCCACGGAAACAGCGTGTAATGCTGAAATACCATGCCGCGATCGGGTCCAGGTCCAGTTATCACTTCGCCATCAACCTTAACTTCTCCGCTCGTGGGTTGGTCTAGCCCCGCAATTTGCCGCAACAGCGTAGACTTACCTGACCCCGACGCACCCACTGCACAGATAAACTCCCCGCGCTGAATCTCCATGTTGATGTCTTTCAGAACCACGAGATTTCCGGTTTTAGTATTGAAATGCTTGTGCAGATTGTTGATCTCTAGAAACATAGGTTAAACCTTGGATAGCAGTACATCTGAATAGCGTTACATCAGTCAAGTGAGAACGAGTAACGTTAGCGCTTTTGGGCCGCCCAACGGCAACTCACCCGCAGCAAATACTGAAAGAACAAATCGAATATTAAGCCGATCACTCCAATTACAATCAGACCCACAAAAATCTCATCTGTTCTGAGAAAGCGACCCGCCACGCTGATTCGTCGCCCTAAGCCTTCTGTTGCTGCAATTAGCTCAGACACAATGACTAACTGCCACGCCGCTGCTAAGTTGATCCGACTGGCATCGAGAATGCCAGGAAGCACATGAGGAAAAATTACCTGGAGCAAGGTTTGCAGTCGGTTTCCTCCTAAGGTGTAAGTCGCCTCGATTAAATCTTTCGGCACAAATTTAACCGTATCCATCACCATCAGGGAGTTGAAAAAGAAAACACCAATAAAAATTAGGGTAATTTTCGGTTCTTCGCCAATGCCTAAATAGAGAATGAGGAGCGGAATAAACGCAGGCGCAGGCATATAGCGAACCAAGCCAAACAACGGCTCCAAAAGGGCACGAATGCTGGCAAAACTACCCATCAACACCCCAACAGGAATAGAGCACAAGACAGCCATGAAAAAGCCAACCCCAACCCGCCACAGACTCGCTACGGTATCTTGCAGCAGTTCGCCTGTACTCCACAACCTACCAAACGCCGTAATCACGTTGGCAGGCGACGGGAGAAACGTCGGATCAATGCTGCCAAACGTGGTGAGCAACCACCACAAGAGCAACGGCACCGCGATTGAGGCAATCATCAACCCCGTTTGGAGAGGTCTGGGAATATCTTCGGCAAGTCGCCAGAAAACAGTTGAACCGAGAGATTTTGTAGACCGGTCGACGGGTTCGGTATGGCTCATGGAAAGACGAGGGGTGAAGGATGACTTGCGACAAGGCTGACGCAAGGAAAGATCAAGCGTTAGGTCTTTGCCTTAGCTGCATAAGCTTTGACAAAGCGATCGTCGAACATTTTGCTCAGATCAGGCTTTTGTTTCGCGAGTCCGACTTCTTGTAGAAAGTCTGCCATTTGAGCTGCCGCGTAAGACAACGAACTCATATCGTTTCCTGGCTGAAAGGCTTTCAGATTTTCCTCAAGCGTAAAAATCTTCGTGCCTTTGGCGTAGTCTTGGTATTCGGCGACGGTAACCCCTGCCCGCTTTGCCATGATGTCGATCGCTTGGGTCGAGTTCTTTTGAATGTAGTCCAGCGTGGCAAACCACGAATTCACCATCGACTGAATCCGATCGGGATGCTCGTTGAGAAACTTGCGGGAGACAACGAGGTGATCTGGAATCGCTCCTGGAAAGTCTTTAGAGCTAAAGAGTTCTTTACTACCCGGACGCTTGAGCGCTTGTGTTGTGAAGGGCGCAAACACCGCAACTGCATCAACTTGCCCTCCCACAAATGCGGCAGCCGCTTTTCCAGTTTCTAGCGGCACAAATTGAATATCACTCGGTGACATTCCTTCTTTTTTCAGTCCCAGGAGCAGCAGGAAATGATCGACTGCGCCTTCTTCTGCCGCCACTTTCTTCCCTTTCAAATCGGCGATCGTATTAATTCCTTCACGGACGATGATTTTGTCATTTCCTGTAGAATTGTCGTTGACCAGCACCACCACTTGATCGGCTCCGCCCGCTAGTGAACTAACCGTGTCATTCAAGGTTTGGCTATTTGCGTCAATCTGTTGAGCCGTCAGCGTATTAATCGACTCTAGATAACCATCAAACCACTTGAGTTCGACTGGAACGTTGTTGGCCGCAAAAAACTTCTGATCTTCAGCCACTTTCCAGGGAAACCAACCGGGCCACGCGCTATAGCCTAACCGAGCACGACCCGCCGCGCCGCCATCAGTGGAGCCTTGCCCAGTATTGGTTTTAATTGTAGAGGCAGGATTAGCGCAACTGACGGTTAGCGTTAACCCAACCAGAAAAAGAGCAACGCTAGTAATGAAGGATCGTCTCATAAAATTGTCTTTACCAGAATGCGGAATGAGTGACGGACGGCTAGAATCGGAAGCGGTTGTGGCTGAGAAAGGGGATGTACTGCCTGATCATTTACTGGGTGTAACAGACAATATGCGATCGCAACTGTTACAGGCACTACAGAATAAAGTCCAGGCAACTTGTGTCTCGATGCACTTTTTGTCGGACTCTTGCTATAGAATTCATCACCGTCAGGCTCTCTTTATTCAACTCAACCGAGTTTAGAACCGAAAGCGAAACACCTAAAACAGGTTTGCTCATCTCAACACTCACAAACAGCTTTAAACAACAAAAACCCAGAAGTCATGAGGAACCTTTGTCTACTAGGTTTCTCATTCCTCCCGGGCTTTTGTCCCGCCGTGTAGCTGTAAGTAAGCTTTGTTGCAAAACTTCTAACTAGCTTGCCTCTCTCGGACCAGTCACTCAAATTTGGATAGATTGAGTCGGAACCCTAGAGGCTGACTATTGATTTGTTGTTGCAACAGTAAGATCTAATGTGAGAAAAAAATGTATTGAATTTATCTATTTCGCTAAATTGTTAGACAATTATTTATTGCTATTTATTACGCGATTGGCAGAGCCAAGCTCCGAAGGATCGCGGTTCATAGAAATTCCGTTGTGTTGCGTTCTATTTGTATAGGATCATCTGTTCTGGATGCAGCCTTAGAAAATGCGGATTTTATGAGTTGGTGTTTGGATCAAAGATTATTTTGCTGTTCCGATTTAGTTTGGTGTTGCTGATGCGATTAGCGCAAGGCGCAACTCCGAAGGAACCGCACGCTACCGTTTACCCCTGTTAACGTCAGTTCGACAGAAGTAGTTCGCTCCGATTATAAATTCGGGAAGCCCCCTAAGTCCCCCAAAATTGGGGGACTTTGAACCGGGAGTTTTGGCTTGAAGTTCCCCATTCTGGGAGATTTAGAGGATAGAAGCCGCTGTCAACGAAGTGAAAAAGCTCGTCGAACTCACGTCCTGTTAGTGTTGCCATCGACAATACTTATCAAGGCAGTTAAGGCAGCGTGCGCTAATTCGTCGCGTCAGCAATCCGCAAAAAGTTTATTGATTTCCAAAGACCGAAGCAGAGCTTGCTTGAGCCATCAACTGGGCGGCAACTTCCTGAGCGCGATTGATCGGAATAGCAAACCCTAAGCCTTGTGCGCCTCGCAGAATCGCTGTATTGATGCCAACAACTTGTCCGCGCTGATTGAGCAACGGTCCGCCAGAATTACCTGGGTTAATGGCGGCATCAGTTTGAATATAGTTAACTCGCCGATTCGCCCCGATCGCGCTACCTGAGCGATCGGTGGCACTAATGATGCCAACCGTGACCGTATTATCAAGTCCTAGCGGGTTGCCAATCGCGATCGCCCATTCTCCTGGCTTGGCTTGGTCAGAGTTGCCTAAACTGACTGTCGGTAAATTGGTCGCTCCAATTTTGACGATCGCGACATCGGTTCGGCGATCGGCTCCAAGGACTTGCCCTGTAAATTCACGTCCATCTTTCAACGTGACAGTGACTCGATCTGCGCCCTCCACGACATGAGCGTTAGTCATAACCAAGCCATCTGACCGGGTAATAAATCCTGACCCTGTGCCTTGAACGCTCCCTTGCCTCAAATTGCTGGAGCGACTGCGCGAAGAGTTGATTCGCACCACGGCGGCTCCGGTTTTTTCAACGGCAGCAGAAATGAAATTATCATCAGTTTGCCCAACGCTAACGGCAGGAACTTGAGCGATTCTTACATCGCGTTCAGCGCTAAACGCGAGCTGAGGCTGAAGCTGAATTGGTGTTAAGTTCGCCCCGACCAAAGCACTGACTGCCCCGACAGAAACCAAAGAGAGAGAAGCAAACGACTTTTTCAGGAAATGATTAGACATTGGTGTAGTTCAATAACGTGAATTGAAGCAGACTAATATTCACTGCCATTGCTGACGTAATTCTATTTGTGTAACTAGCGTTCATAAGCATGTTGCACAAACTATTAAGATTTTGATGCGGTTGATAGATGCAAGATCTTTGAGCAAAATGGGATTCTCAAACGTTGCTAACGCTTAATCTAACTTGAGAATCTGCTGCACAATATCTGTTGCTGTTTGCGTTGTCTCAGTCAGCAATTTTGAGTCTATTACTTTGTCGTTTGGTGTGTGGTAGTTCGGGTCACTGCCCCGGTAGAAGAATAGAACTGGCACATTTTTCGCAGCAAAGGATGCATGATCGCTGCCTCCATTCACGACCGACTGTGGGATTGAAGATTTAGATTTGGTGCTGCCTGGAATTTGAGCAGCGCTAATCGCAGTCAGTGACGGCGAACCTCCCAGCTGAAGTTGCTCATTAACGCCAACCATATCAAAATTGAGCATTGCCTTGAGTCCTGATAGAAACTGAGGCTGAGCCGCTTCCACAAAAGCCCGTGATCCTCGCAGTCCATCTTCCTCACCATCAAACGCGACAAACCACGCTTGACGAGCTTGGGGCATATTTGCCATCCGACGCGCCATTGCGAGAACAACGGCTGTTCCAGAGGCATTATCATTGGCTCCAGGCGAACCGGCTACGGAATCGTAGTGTCCTCCGACTAGTACCTGCGGTTGAGTCACGCCATCAAGATAGGCAATGATGTTGCGTCCGGTGACGGTGCGCCGTTCTGCATTGACCGTTAGATTTACGGTTGTGGGTGTAGCTTGAGCGCGATCGATTAAATCATTGCCCTGCTCTCTTGAGAGCGACACCACTGGAATGGTCGGAGTACCCGTCAGGGTTCCGCGCAGCGTTCCTGCTTCGTTGTTGACAACAATTAAGCCAACTGCGCCTGCTTTAGCCGCATTCTCGGCTTTCTGAGTAAATGGAATTTCGCCGCGTCGTACGATCGCAAGGCGACCTTTGACGGGCTGATTGGCAAAATCTGCGGGTCGCCCGGCATTGGGAATGGCGACTAACGGAGCGGTCAATTTACCTGCAATCGAGCCGTTAAGCGCCTGTCCTTCAAACCTTGTTCCGCCCACAGTCACGCTCGATCCCAAATCTTGGAACTTAGCGTAAGTAAAGGGTTGGACTTGGGTTTGATAGCCTGCTTTGCGATACTCCTCGATCAGGTATTGACTGGCTTTTTCGTTAGCTGGTGTCCCCGCTACCCGTGGGCCTAACTTGACCAAAGCTTGAACCGTTGCATCTGCCCCGCTGCTCTCTTGAGCCTCTGCGTTTGCAATGGGAGAAATTCCTTCTGCAACTCGATTAGAAGCACTGACACAAGCAGTTGAGAGAGAAACAAAGGTGGTCGCTAGGGCAATCTGTAAGCTCAGACGTAAACGTTGTTTGAATCGTTTGGATGCAGATCTGATCACCGTTTATCCTTGAAATGACTGAAGCGTTGACATAACATCACCGATATAATCCTCACCCACTGCAATGCTGATCCGTTGCTGATCTGTCTTCCGTAGCCAGGCTGTAAGGAAGATATATTTAGTGTGACAAGCAATTGTGACAAAGAAATGTCACCTTCTAGCTTTAGGCTTTAGCGGAAGTTCAATTTGAAACGTGGAGCCTTGCCCGACCACGCTGGTTACACTAATGCGTCCTCGATGAGCTTGGATAATTTGGTGGGCGATCGCTAACCCCAGCCCAAAGCCTCCCGTCTGCCGCGATCGCGCGACATCAACTCTGTAAAAGCGCTCAAAAATATGGGGCAAGTCGGCGGCAGGAATTCCGATTCCCGTGTCTTCAACCTGAATCACAGCTTGTCCCGCTTGAGTCAACCCCCGCAGATAAATCGTGCCTCCGGCAGGCGTGTATTTGAGCGCGTTGCTGAGCAAATTGACGATCGCTTGCTTGAGCAATTCGGCATCGGCATTGAGATAAATTGGGTGTTCGGGCAGCTGAGCTACCAGATGGAGCGATCGTTCGATCGCTTGCAGCGCTAAGTCAGAGAGCAGCGATTCGCCTCGCGAAGCTCCGCGCGATCGCAGGAGTTCAACCAAATCAATCGTAGTCAGTCGATCGGGGTCAAGACCGTCATGGCGTGCCAGAAAAAGCAGATTGCTCACCAGCGTACTCATCGATTTTGTAATGTCAACAATTTGTTCTAGTCGAAACTGTTGCTCCTGCGGATCTTGGGGAGGCATCAGTCCGACTTGGGCATTGCTTAACACGGCTGCGATCGGGGCACGCAATTCATGAGATGCGTCGGCGGTGAATCGCTGAAGCTGGTCATACGATCGGCGGGTGGGTTGCAGTGCCAATCCACCGAGAAACCATCCAGTCGCCCCGATCGTAGCAAACGCCGCTGGAACCCCAAAAATCAGAAAAAATCGGGTTTGATTTAAGCTCCGTCGCAGTGGAGTCAGAGAGGTTGCCACCTGAAGATAGCCCACTAGTCGAGCATTTTGGCGAATCGGCAGCGTCAAGGCTCTCAACCATTCGTTTTGAGAACCGTTGGGCCTTGAGGTAAAGGTCTGATATCCCTGAAACAGAGCCGGACGCGGGGTGCCTGGCGTCCCCGTAAATTTCACCAATTGTCCTTGAGCGTTGTACCAGCGAATATAAGCAACCTCACCGCTTAGAGCGGGTTGATTCTTGAGAAACGGGAGATCTTGCGGGTTCCATTGAGCGTCTCCTTGGTTACGTCCCATCGCGATCGCTAATGTGCGTTTATACAGCGTTTCATCTAAACTGCTCAACTGCTCTTGGACGATGAGATAATAGCCAATTCCAGCAAAGACAACGAGAATGCTGCCCATCGATAGGGCAAACCAGTAGGCCAAATTCCGACGACTGCGATCGAACATAGAGTTTGATCATACCTGGGAGGTTATCTTGTCTCTAGTTTAGGTTTTGCCCCCCTGGCTAAATTTTGCTAACTACAGCTTATCGCTCTGGTCAACCTTGATAGGAGGTGCGGCGTGGTTGGTTCCTTACCTCTTAAATAATGGGTTGAAATATAATTGGGCTGAACTGCTGAATCACGGGGATTCGTTTAATCGCTTGCTAGATCTCACTAGCAATCCGTGTTTGGGTGCAAAAATCATCGCAATCACAAATAACAAGGTTTGTAGCACCACAATACATCCGCCTGTTGAGCCATCGATGTGATAGCTGATATAGGTGCCCACTACGCTTGAGAACACCCCAGAGGCGATCGCAATCCAGGTCATATGGTCAAAGCGATCGCTGAGCAAGTAGCCAACGGCTCCGGGTGTCACCAGCATTGCCACAACTAGAATAATGCCGACGGTTTGCAAAGCCGCTACGATCGTCAATGACAGCAGCGTTAGAAACGTGTAATTCAGAGCGGTAACATTGAGTCCAATCGATCGGGCATGAGTGGGATCAAAACAAAACAGCAATAGATCCTTTCTCAACACTAGAATGATTGCCAGTGTAATTAAGCTAACGATTGCAGTTTGAACAATGTCACGATCGGGAATTCCTAATACGTTGCCAAACAAAATGTGCTGTAAGTCGATGTTACTTGGACTTTTAGAAACTAAGACTAATCCCAGTGCAAAGAATCCTGTAAACACTAGCCCAATTACCGTGTCTTCTTTAATACGGGTTTTAGACTTGATAAAGCCGATCGCTAGCACAGAACTCAAGCCAAACACAAATGCACCGATCGCAAATGGGATGTTAAGAATATAGGCAAGCACCACTCCGGGCATAACGGCATGAGAGACGGCATCGCCCATCAGCGCCCAACCTTTGAGCGTCATATAGCAAGACAACACGGCACAAACTAGCCCTACCATTGCGCTGACAACCACAGCCTTCACCATGAACTCATACTGCAATGGGGCAACAAACCACTGCCAGACGGATTGCATATCCATAACTTGATTTCCTAGTTCTGTTTTCTCAGCTGATGCGGCATCACCCCACCAAACGTGCGCGTTAGGTTCTCTTCTGTAAACACGTCTGCTGTAGAACCGTACGCCAAAATCGTTTTATTGACTAACACGACCTGATCACAAAAGGTTTCGATCGAAGCCAGGTCATGGGTCGAGATCAAAATCGTATGTCCCTGATCGCGCAGTTCAATGAGCAAGTCAACCATTGCCTTTTCAGTTTTGACATCGACTCCAGTGAACGGCTCATCTAACAACAAAATCTTGCCCTGCTGCGCCAATGCCCGTGCCAAGAACGCCCGTTTTTTCTGACCGCCTGAGAGTTCACCGATTTGCCGATCTTTGAATTCGGTCATTTGAACTCGCGCTAGACTTTCGGCAACAATGCGGCGATCGCGAGTCCGGGGAATCCGTAGCAGATTCATATACCCGTAGCGCCCCATCATTACCACATCCGACACGCTTACTGGAAAATTCCAATCGACTTCTTCCGACTGGGGTACATAGGCAATCAGGCTTTGCTTTTGCACATGACGAACTGGCAGTCCATTAATTAGCACCCTCCCCGATCGCGGTGTAATAAACCCCATAATGGCTTTGAACAGGGTTGATTTACCGCTGCCGTTCATGCCGACTAATCCGCTAATAGAGCTAGAGGAAAGCTGCACCGTTGCTTCATGCAGCGCAACTTTGCCATTGTAGGCAACCGTGAGATTTTCAACGTCGATGCTGATCGATTTCATTTTTTCTTTCCTGCCATCATCACGACTTGCCTTGTAGCCCATTTATCAGCGTGGTCACGTTATATTCCAACAGTTTCAAATAGGTGGGCGCATCCCCATTCATGTCTGATAAGGAGTCCACATAAAAGATCCCCCCAAACTTCGCATTTGTTTCACTGGCAACCTGCTTTTGAGCGCCGTTGTTGACCGTGCTTTCGCAAAATACGACCGGAATCTGATTAGCTTTCACCGCATCCACCACTTGGCTAACTTGTTTCGGGGTTCCTTCCTGGTCTGAGTTCACTGCCCATAGGTAAAGCTCTTTCATGCCATAATCACGGGTCAGATAGGAAAATGCGCCCTCACACGTAACCATATAGCGGTTGTTCTCTGGCAGCACCGCCAGGTTTTTTCGCAGGGTTTGGTCGATTGCCTTGATTTGGTCGCTGTAAGCTGAGGCATTGGCGTTGTAAGTTGCCGCATTTTTAGGATCTAGCTCAACCAAGGCTTTGCGAATATTTTCCACGTAGATCAACGCATTCTGAGGCGACATCCAGGCATGGGGATTGGGTTGGCTCTGGTACGCTCCTTCTGCGATCGATATCAGTTGAATGCCTGCTGTGAGAGTGACGTGCGGCACATCCTTAACATTGCCATAAAATCGTTCTGCCCAACGCTCTAGCCCTAATCCGTTATCCAGAATCAAATCGACATCTTGTGCTTTTGCCAAATCGCTGGGAGTCGGCTCATAGTCGTGAATTTCAGCGCCTGGTTTAGTCAAAGATTCAACGATCGCCCTATCACCAGCCACATTCCGAACCATGTCTGCCAGCACAGTAAAGGTCGTCAAAATCACTTTTTTCTGTTGCTGGGCTGGACTCCTAGGCGATTGAGAGTTGGCGGCTGCGTTCTGCTGAGGGGGTGCAGTTTGGGAAGTACATCCGCCCAACCAGAGTCCGAGCAACAACCCCAATAACACGGTGCAGGAGCCTTGCGTGACGGCGGACTGCTGGGTATGGCTAAACTTCCTCTCCATATTTTTCACGATTCTTTCACTTTCCAAAAATTAGCATAGCTGCATAAAAATGAAAACATTATGAAAATACTTATACCAAATCAATCAATCGTTGTGACAAATGCTCCAGAAGATCTCTCGAATGGGGGAAAGCAAGAGTAGGGAAGCACTTCTTGGGAGGCTCCGGCAATGCTAATCGTCCTGTCCGTTCAATTCATCCATCCCTCGATTGGGTATCTTCCCTAAGCAATTCGTTCTATCGACTCGTCAATTCAGTATCTTCCCTAGCCAATGCAGTCCATCGACTCGTCAATTCAGTATCTTCCCTAGCCAATGCAGTCCATCGACTCGTCAA
>NZ_JCACCM010000108.1:0-79233 GCF_059501405.1 Myxacorys sp. | reverse complement strand
TCCAGGAAATTAAGCCACTATGGTCGAAGATTGACCCATCGAACGTAGTCCTGCGATTAGGATGGGTATCCGACACCCTCAAAGCAATTGACCTCATCCATAGTAGGCATTGTTTAACTTGGTATTAGCAAGAGGTGTGAAGTAAGCGTTCTTCCGGTTTTGACCTTTGAGGGACAAGCGATCGCGGCTCAGAAGGACTCGTTTATGCCTCTGGGCTACTGAGACGATAGCCAATGCCATACACAGTTTCTAGCCAGTCTTTAGCATCGACCACTTCCAGTCGTTGTCTTAACCGTCGCACCAGTGTTGTGACTGCATTGCTTTCAGGTTCGCTGCCCCATCCCCACAGAGCTTTCTCAATTTGCTCATGGGAGAGGACTTGGCGCGGATGACGCAGCAAATATTCCATCAGTTGAAACTCGCGCCCCGACAGTTGAACCGTTTTGTGATGGCGCTCAATGATCAGGTTGGTTAGATCTAGTTGTAGATTGCTGAGTCTGAGCGTGTCTCCTTGCCAAAGCGGGGAGCGTCGCCCCAACGCCCGGACTCGTGCTAGTAGCTCGACGACATCGATCGGTTTAACGAGATAGTCATCGGCCCCGGCATCTAACCCTGTCACCTTATCAACAGTGGTATCTTTTGCGGTCAACATCAGAACCGGAGCCGTTTTACCTGCCTGTCGATACTGGCGGCAGAGCGTCACTCCGCTAACATGGGGCAGCATCCAATCTAAAATCAGCAAGTCATAGGATTTGTCAGTCAGCAGCCATTGCGCTGTCTCACCGTCCTCAACCGCATCTACCGTGTGTCCCGCTTTTGAGAGGGCAGTGCGGAGAGGTTCTAATTGCGCTGGGTCGTCTTCAGCCAGTAAAATTAGCATGTTGCTTTAATCTTTAATATAGTCTTTGCCTTTCATCCTAAGTGGAACTCCCGTGGAAGTCCTGCGATCGTAAGACTCTGCTTTGAGAATTTCTAAGGGGATTAACAAAGCTAATTGCACTCAATTCATGCGCCAACGGTTCGCGTTTTACAGTTTGCGCCTATTGAAGTCGGCGTTTTGGCTACTTCCTGCCCTTGGCTTCGTAACGTGGGCAGCGAGTGGGGTGGGACTCGACTGGGCACTGAGCCGAGCGTACCCCACAAAGAAAGCAGTGCAGCTTACTGCGTCTCCATCGCCGACGGTTAGAGTGGAATCGATCAACGTGAGCGTGAATCAGGAGAAACAGCGCTCGACTGTCGTAGTAAACACGATAGGTTCATCGCTGAAAACGCTAAAATTTGAATTTCCGGTAAGCGATGATGAGCAGCTTGAAGCCGCGATCGCGCAAGAATTAGGAGTGTCGCGATCGCAAGTGAAGCGATTAATTCGCCAGTCAGTAAAGTAGGGATTAGGGATGAATCAAACGGGCATAGCGTTGACATCTTGCTGTCATAACTTCTGTTCAGAATAAAGATAAAAATTCTTTGAATTCTATTCATTACAATGAGTCACCTGTCTTCCCTTCAAAAATCGATCACCACGGCATCACTTTGGGCTGCAGCCATCGTGGGGGGTGTGTTTGCGACTCAGGGGTTGCCCACTCAACTGTCACAGATGAGCAATACACAAATGGGTCATACGTCGATGCAGTTAACCCAATCTCGTCCTACATTAGATGACTCAGAATCGGGGAATCTCGATATGCCCTTGGTTGCTATTGCTGTTGCAGCAGGGGTAGCTGTGGTAGGTGTCAAAGCCGCTCAATCGTCTCACGTTAAAAATAAGTCTCAGTCATTCCAGCCTTCTGCCGTTCGTTTTGCTCAGGCAAGCCGACCGCTACAACGCAAGCTCCTGACCCTCGTGCATGACGATCAAAAGGTCGCCGATCGCTTGTTAACTCAAACAAAACTGCATCATCCAGAGCGTTCTATCGACTGGTGCGCTGAAAAAGTGATTTACGATTTGAAGCGCGATCGCCACTAAATTATTAATAAATAACAGTGGATATCGTTAGGTCTACCAGGTCGTTCAAAAAATGGCAGTATCCTACTTGCCCGATCGCAGTCAACCAATGCTGTAAAATCGAGAAGTTCTAGAGTAGCTCGACTGCTCTAAACGTTTGCACATTCAAGCGTTTGCACCACTGAAGGCATCCCCCGCAAGATGACTAAACCCAAGGTTTTCATTGATGGAGAAGCAGGAACGACAGGCTTACAAATTCGCGCTCGGCTAAATCAACGAGACGATATCGAGCTAGTCAGCCTAGACCCATCTCACCGCAAAGATGCAACGGCGCGAGCAGAACTGATCAATGCCGTTGATGTTGCCATTCTCTGCTTGCCAGATGAGGCTGCACGTGAGGCGGTGAGCTTTGTCAGCAACCCAACTGTGAAAATTTTGGATGCAAGTACTGCTCACCGAACCGCCGAGGGCTGGGTCTATGGTTTTCCTGAACTGAATCCAGGACAGCGCGAGAAAGTCGCGAATGCCCAATTTGTCAGCGTTCCAGGCTGTTATCCGACGGGATTTTTGAGCTGCATTCGTCCGTTGATTGCGAGTGGACTGCTGATCGATCGCTTTCCCGTGACGATCAATGCAGTGTCAGGCTACTCTGGTGGCGGCAAAAGTCTGATCAAGCAGTACGACACGTTTCATGCTCAGCAAGATGAAGCGCAACGTTCTAAGGGGTCGGCCTATCCCTACGGCATTTATGGAACGCAGTTTGGGCACAAGCACGTCAAAGAAATGCAGCATTATTCCGGCTTAGCCACGCCGCCGCTATTTGTGCCTTCTGTGGGAGATTTTGAGCAGGGAATGTTGGTTCAAGTGCCGCTGCCGCTTTGGACGTTAGATCATCCGCCGTCAGGGCAAGAGATTCACCAGGCGATCACAGACTATTACCAAGGAGAACAGTTCATCCAAGTTGTTCCCTTTCAGGATTCCTCTGTGCTGCGGGACGGGGCATTTTTAGACGCAACGGCCATGATCGGAACTAACGTCGTGCAGATTGTTGTCTTTGCCAATGATGCAACTCAAGAAGCGCTCCTCGTCGCTCGCCTGGATAACTTAGGAAAAGGTGCATCAGGAGCCGCAATTCAAAATCTCAACATCATGCTGAATGTTGACGAAACCTTAGGATTATTCAATTGGTAGCAAAACAATGCTTTAGAGTTAGGAAATAGCCTTGTATAGAGGAGCTTAATTGTGAAAATCAAGGCAATCGTTTGGCAGGAAGACGACGTTTGGTGTGGCTCTGTACCTGCTCTCCCTGGATGCCACACTTGGGGCGACAGCTACGAACACTTGTTAGAAATGTTGCAAGATGCAATTCAAGGCTGGCTGGAAGTTGCCAGTGAGCGGGAAGAGCTTGAACCAGAAAAGCAGGTGGTCGAGTTATCCTTGTGAGAACGATTTCAGGCAAAATGCTTTGCAAGATTGTTGAAAATCAGGGCTGGGAGCTAAAGCGCGTCACTGGTAGCCATCACATTTACGTTAAAGAGGACGTTGATGCCATTCTTTCAATTCCCGTGCATGGCAATCGTGATCTTCCGAAAGGAACGTTGAAAAGCATCATGAAAGATGCCGGGTTGACTGAAGATGATTTGGGTTAACTGCCTGTTGCGGCTGAAAAGGTCGTGTAGAGAAAGATGCCGACCGTCGCGATCGCAAAGATGCCTTGCAGCAAGTTCCCCAATACAGAGCCAACGACGATTCCCATTCCTGCTTTAATTGCAATCGTCAAGTCTCTGCGATACAGAAATTCTCCGATGATTGCACCGAGGAGCGGGCCTAATAAAATTCCAACAATCACCCCAATTGGGCCACCAATGGGAATCGTCGGTAAGAAGCCAAGAAAGCCGAGAATGAATCCAATGATCGCGCCGACTTGCCCCCAATTGCTTGCACCTGCTTTTTTGGCTCCCCAATAAGTGGCCAGAAAATCGACGCCTAAACTGACCACGAAAACCGCGATCGCAACAGGCAACGCCACGCTAACCGCTGCAAATCCTTTGACAAAGCCCCAAATGACAACGGCTGCCAAAATGAGACTAATGCCTGGAATGCCCGGCACGATCGCGCCAATAATTCCGACGACCATCACAGCAACTAAGAACCAGTACAAAGCAATCATGGCATCGCGACTTTTCTAGAACTATGACTAAGGTAGCGTGATTTGTCAGTCAGAGGATTATCAGTTCTGGGAGTTGACGCGCGAGAGGGCATAGTCGAGTTTCTCTGCGATCGCGGCAACCCAATTTTCATCTTGTTTGGTGTAACTGCGCGGAGCATTGGCTCCTAAAATCAAAACGCCATCTGACCCGATCGGCTGACAGATTACACCTTGAGTATTTTCGGGTAGGTAATCAAACTCAATGCGTCCCGGATAGACACTGAGCGCAACGAGATAGATGGGTTTCTTCTTATCCAGCACTCGTTGTAGAATCGCTCCAGGTTTGACTTCTGACGTTGGCGCTAAAACACCACGCCGCAACAGAACCTGACCGCGATACCAAACAATGAGCGATTTTGTCACCGTGTTGGTTAACAAAATATGCGATGCCCAAGCAAGTTCTGCTTTTACGTCATCGGGCAAGTCTGGAGCGAGTTCAAATCCTTCTTCTCCCACAAGCTGCACACTGTCAGGCGTTCTAGCTTGCACCTGCTGCCACAGCAATCCTGTTAAGATCAACACCGCGCTTAAAATAACGCCGAGGGCATCCACTCGTGCTTGAGAATCTGTCAAGGTCGGGGTCAACACCCGATTCGTCAACAGTAAAATTCCGCCTAACATGCCCACCGCGATCGGCATCCGTCGCAAAATTCGATTGGGATCAGCCTTCGCCATTGCCCTCGTTTCCGTACGCTACACTCTATACCCTACACCTTGATCAGGAGTGCTGACTTGCTGGAATTGTTTAGTGCGGGCTTGGTGTCTGCATGGCTAAAAATGGCAGGCTTGCCGCCGTCGCTCGATCCATGGCAAACGGCAACTCACCTCGATTGGCAACTTGTGCCCTCAACGGATGCTTCAACTGATGCGGTCATGCAGCAGTATCTTAAGCAACTTGCGAGCCAAGGATTAGAGGCATCGTCTCAGGGTATTTGGATTCAGTCGGGCGCAACGCTGCTAGCGAGCAATCAAGGGATGACGGCGATGCCTGCCGCGTCGCTGACCAAAATCGCAACGTCGTTAGCAGCACTTGAGACCTGGGGAGCCGCGTACCAGTTTGAAACGCCCATCTTGGCAACGGGGCAGATCCAGAACGGAGAATTGCAGGGAGACTTGGTGATTGAAGGAAAGGGCGACCCCTTGTTTGTGTGGGAAGACGCGATCGCGCTCGGGAATGCTCTCAACAAAATTGGCATCACTCGAATCACGGGAGACCTGATCATCACAGGACGATTCATGATGAACTTCGACCCCAATCCTGTTACGTCGGGCAATGACTTGAAAAAAAGTTTGAATTCTCAACAATGGGATGACGAAATCGAAGCAGAATTTGCGGTTTTGCCAGCCAAAACACCACGTCCGACAGTGGCGATCGCAGGATCAGTTCGAGTTACGTCTCCTCCTCCAAACCAAACGGTACTGATGCGCCATCGGTCGCTTCCGTTAACGGATTTACTCAAATACATGAACGTCCACAGCAATAATGAAATGTCGCAACTGCTGACCGAGACGATGGGCGGAGTTCAAGTCATGATGCAAAAAGCGGCAGACGCATCTGGGCTGGGTGCCGACGAGATTCAGTTTGTCAACGGCTCCGGTTTAAGCATGGACAATCGATTGTCGGCTCACGCCGCGTGTGCGTTGTTTGCGGCGATTGATCGCTCCATTCACTCCAGCGATCTCACCTTGGGCGATTTGTTTCCGGTAGCGGGTCTAGAAGGAATTGGCACAACGTTAGAAGAGCGGTTCATGCCAGAACAATCGGTGGTGAAGACCGGAACGCTGAATGAAGTGAGCGCTTTAGCAGGCGTGTTGCCCACGCGCGATCGCGGATTAGTCCAGTTCGCCATCATCAATCGCGGAACCGAAATCACCGCACTGCGAAAACAGCAGGATATTCTACTGCAAACCTTGCAGCAGTACTGGGGCAAATCGTCGGCAGACATGGTTCAACCGAGTGCGTGGGTAAAGGCGCGACGATCGACATTAGGAGCAACGGTTCGCAACGAAATCGTGTACGGTGGCTAAGCGACAGATCCTTATAGAGGTATGGCACGCCGTGCCCCTACGACACCGGCAATTGACTTTTCGTCTCTAAAAATCCACTCGTTTGCAAAATCTCAAGTAAATTCACATTTTTCTCCAGCAAGCAGGCATGTCCGCTCTCGGGCAATGCTACGACTCGGGCATCCTGAAACGCTGGCTTCAGCCGATATGCCTCTGTTAAAGACGGCAGTAACTTATCTTTAGTACTCGCCAAAATTAATGTTGGCAGATCCAACGCCTGCAACTCCTCCACAGGAACCTTAAACCGCGACAGCAGCCTCATCCGCCAAATCGACGTTTTCTGCGGCACCGATCGCACCGCTTCCACTAACGCTTGACGATCTTCCTCGGCAATCCGCCCAAACGAGGCTAATAAAGGCAAAAATGTCACCGATGAGACTTGATAGGCAAGTTCTGGCAAATGGCGACTGATCTGCGCTCCCCATGAAATCCACGGTCTACGACCAAACGAAGAGGCTGGATTAACTAGAATTAGGCGGCGAAATAGCTGAGGCGCAAGCACAGCAACCTTCATCGCCAAGCAGCCACCAAACGACTCGCCGCATAGATAAATTGGACGTTCTGAATAATCTGCAACCTCGGCTTCAACCAATCGGATGACCTGCTTTGCCAATTGCTCCCAACTCGTCAGGTCAGTCGGCGGAATCGCCAAACACCGGACATCAAATCGAGCTTCCAACCCAGTAGTCTGCGCCCGCAGTAGCTGACCTGTACCGTCCATTCCGGGCAAAAACACAAACAGAGGAAGTTCGGGTCTGAGAACTTTGGGGGTGATGAAACAAGGGGGGGTGGGACGCATGATGCAGAGAAAATGAGGTGCAGAGTTACAACGTGTACATCGAAACAGGGCTGCTCAAATTTAAGGTTCCCTAAGCCCTACTCCTGTTCATTAGTAACACCCTTGGCGGAGCAGATCACTGATTTCAGCATGACAGCGATCGCTGAAGTCTTTAACCATTGACTTAGCGTGTTTGCCCTGATACTTCTCTCGCTGCGCCGGAGTAACCCAAATGGGACGCCCAATCAAAAGATTCACCCGTTGGTACAAAATCATCGGATGCCAGCCATCTTGAGCAAACAAGGGTTCGGAGGGATCAAACAAACTAAGTAATCGCAGAGGAACAGCGGAGTTGCTGGTTTCGGCTTGAGACGCGATCGCAACCGGCAAAATGGCCAGATCTGGGACGGGCGCTCTTAGCGCTAAATGGGCAAACCCGCGATGAAACCGACCTACTTCAGTCCGCTCTGGGCTGTGAATCATCGGCGGTGTTCCTTCTGGAAACAAGCCCACGACTTGCTGCGTTTTGAGTAACGTGATCGCCTGTTCAAAAAAACTCTGCTGGCGATGCTCTAAACTTTCAAGCGGAAAGCAGCCGCCCAGCTCAGTCACCACTTCTCGCATGATCGGCACCTGACCCATGTAGTGGTGGCAGGCAAATCGAATCGGACGGTTCAGGGCTGCCATCAGGAGCGGCGCGTCTAAAAAGCTGCGGTGATTGCTCACCACCAAAACCGAGCCTTGGCGCGGCACACGATCGCCATAGTGAGTATATAAGCGAGTCCCGATCGCGGTTAACAGTAATCGCGACACCTGAAGCGGACGGTCAAAAGGCATGAACTCCAATCCAAACAGTTGAATACTAAAAATGTACTTTCACTTGTTAACAGTACTTTACCGAGCGTAACAAGCTTCTTAAGGTACAGGTTAGGCACTAAAAAACTGATTTTTCTGTAGAAATCGAGTTTCAATATTGGACTCAGAAGAAATTCTAATCACAATCATTCTAATCATAGTCATAGGCTAATCAAAACTCCCGGATATGTTAAGGCCTTATTACTAGATGTTGCTAAAACCCCAGTCGCTTGAAGTAAGGTTTCCAAGCCTATACCTTTCTTAAAATTTAAGGTTCTCGATCAGAACTGTATAGCAGAGGTAGTTAAAATGAGTGAGGCTACTAAAGGATGATTTTAGAAGTACGGTTCTATATCTCTTAGAAGGTATATCTTAATTAGTGAACCCTTTCACCTCGTGTCTGTGTTTATAAACGATGTGCCCCGTCTATGAGGTTTCATAACATTGGGGTTATTTAAATTTATCTATGACTTCTGAAGCTCTCGAAAACACCCCATTTACAATTACGACGCCCCTCTACTATGTGAACGATTTGCCTCATATTGGAAGTGCTTATCCAACCATTGCGGCAGATGCGATCGCGCGGTTTAATCGGTTGAGAGGGACGCCGACGCTGTTTGTCACGGGCAGCGATGAACACGGTCAGAAAATTCAGCGCACGGCAGAAAGTCTTGGACGCACCCCCAAGGAACACTGCGATCAGATCGTTGAAGGCTTTAAAGCGCTCTGGGAACGGTTAGACATTCGCTACGATCGCTTTATCCGCACGACAGACGAACGGCACGAGGCCATTGTCAAAGAATTTTTCGGGCGTGTTTGGGATCGCGGCGACATCTACATCAATCAGCAAAAAGGCTGGTACTGCGTTTCTTGCGAAGAATTTAAAGAAGAACGCGAACTGCTAGAGGATCACTACTGCGCGATTCACGTCAACAAACGAGCAGAATGGCGCGACGAAGAAAACTATTTCTTTCGGCTGTCAAACTACCAAGAACGCTTGGAAAAGCTCTACCAAGAGCGTCCTGAGTTTATCTTGCCAGAGAGCCGCCGCAATGAAGTTCTAAACTTTGTGAATCAAGGCTTGCGGGATTTTTCGATCTCCCGCATCAACGTCGATTGGGGATTTCCTGTTCCGGTCAATCCTAATCACACGATTTATGTTTGGTTTGATGCGCTGCTCGGTTACATCACCGCCCTCCTCGAACCTGATCAAGCTCCAACCTTAGCCAATGCTCTGTCTCGGTGGTATCCCATCAACACCCATCTCATTGGCAAAGACATTCTGAGATTTCATGCGGTGTATTGGCCCGCCATGCTAATGTCAGCAGACTTGCCGTTGCCCGATCGCATCTTTGGTCATGGCTTTCTCGTCCGTGATGGCGTCAAAATGGGCAAGAGCATGGGAAATGTGATTGATCCGATCGCGTTGGTCGAGCGCTATGGCTCCGACGCCGTTCGTTACTATTTCCTCAAAGAAATTGAGTTTGGGCGAGATGGCGTCTTTGACGAAGCTCGATTTGTGAATATTCTCAACGCTGACCTTGCCAATGATTTGGGGAACTTACTCAACAGAACGTTGCGAATGGCGCATAAATATTGCGGCGGTGAAGTTCCTAATGTATCCAGTGATAGCATTTCAGTAGGGAATCCACTGAAGGCAACTGGAGTTAAACTGTGCGATCGCGTGATTGGGGCTTACGACGCTCTCGCCTTCAGCGTTGCCTGCACCGAAATCCTCACTCTTGTGCGGATGGGAAATAAGTACATTGACGAGCAAGCGCCTTGGACGCTCTATAAACAGGGCAACCAAGCCGCCGTCGAGCAAGTACTCTATGTGGTTCTAGAATCGGTGCGCTTAGCAGCGTATCTTCTATCACCCATTGTTCCAAAGGTTAGTACGGCGATTTACCAACAGTTGGGGTATGCCATTGACTTCAACAATGCCAATTCAACCAACGTCAATTCAATCGACGATGCAACCACCTTTGCTCATCACAAAACTTGGGGACTGCTTCAGGCGGGTCAACCGCTTGATGATCCTCAGCCTGTGTTTCAGAAGCTAGAACTTCAAGATGCTCCCTCATCTTGAAGATCACAGAACAAGACAACAAAATAGTCAAATTTGCAGATTTCGCATCAATAACATTCATAAAAATCGAGGTATAGCACCTGTGTTGAATCCTTTAAATCACGAGCCAGAGACCGTATTTTCGCCAGAGCAAGTTCTTGAAAATCGGGGCAGAGTTGCCATTTTTATTGATGGCTCAAACTTGTTCTATGCAGCATTGCAGCTTGGCATCGAAATCGATTACACCAAACTGCTCGTGCGCCTCACCTCTGGATCTCGATTGCTGCGATCGTTCTTTTACACGGGCGTCGATCGCACGAATGAGAAACAGCAAGGCTTTTTACTGTGGATGCGACGCAATGGCTACCGAGTCATTTCTAAAGATCTAGTTCAACTGCCAGACGGCTCGAAAAAAGCAAATCTGGATGTTGAGATTGCAGTTGATATGATGTCGCTGGTTGGCTCTTACGATACGGCTGTTCTAGTCAGCGGAGATGGTGACTTGGCCTACGCTGTGAATGCGGTGAGCTATCGGGGAGTCCGGGTTGAGGTAGTCAGCCTGCGATCGATGACCAGCGATAGTTTAATCAATGTTGCCGATCGCTATATTGACCTTGACGGTATCAAAGAAGACATTCAAAAAACGGCTCGCAGCTATACCTACCGTCCGCTCTCTGGAATTAGTCTGATGGACGATTCAGCCGAGGAGCATGGACTGTAGCGCCACGTTACACGGGATCTTTTGGGGCAGTCATTCCGTCTACAGTAGAAGAGTAGAGGAATCTGCCCCATTATTTTGAGTTCTACTATTTTTGTGAGTGTTGTTATCGATTGAGGACTGCAACTTGAGCCGTACGATTAGCGCGAAGCGCAACTGCAAAGCGATCGCCCCCACCAGAATTGCCCTAACCCTCCTTCTCATCCCACTCTTGGTTGGAGCTGGAGCCTGTTCTAAACGCAACCAGTCAGCTGAAAAGCTGGCTCAAGATGCGCAAGAAGCCCAAAAGTTTGATAGCAATCTCACCTTTAACAATGTCACCCTCCAGGAAGCCGACGAAAAAGGGCAACTGTGGTGGAAGGTGAAGGCAAAACAAGCCACCTACAGTGAGGATAAGCGAAACGCGATCGTGGTGGAGCCCAAGGGTGAACTCTATCAAGACGGTAAACCGATTTACAAAATTGACGCTCAAAAGAGCGAGATTCAGCAAGACGGCAAATCGGTCGTGCTGAAAGGCGAGATCACCGCAACCGATGTCAAAGATGGATCGGTCTTTAAGGGCAATGAAATCGAATGGCGTCCGACCGAGAATGTGATGTTTATTCGCAACAAGTTCACGGGCAATCACAAACAGATGCAGATTGCCGCAAAACAAGGGCGCTTTTTAACCCGTGAGAACAAAGTCGATATCTCAGGGCAGATTGTCGCCACGGTGAAAGATCCGCAAATGAAACTGCAAACTGAGCATCTCATTTGGGATACCAAACAAGAAAAGGTGGTGGGCGATCGCCCGATTCAGGTAGAGCGCTATCAGAATAAAGTGATCACCGATGTAGGCAGTGCAAACGCAAGTGATGTTGACCTCAAAACAAAAACCGTCAACCTTCGTGACAATGCCAAAATCGCCATCAAAGCCTCAAATCTCAATATCAGTGGTAACTTGTTAACCTGGAATATTGATACCGAAACCCTAAGCACCAATCAGCCCGTCACGATCGTCAATCCGGTGCAACAAACCACGATCACCGCCAATGCAGGCAATTTAGATTTGGCGCAAAATGTCGCTCGACTCGATGGCAATGTTCGCGGGATCGGCGAAAAAAACCAATCTCAGCTAACGGCTAACCAAGTCACTTGGTTTCTTGGGACTCAACAGTTTGAAGCCAACGGAAATGTGAACTATAACCAGCAGAATCCGCCGTTTAGCATTGCTGGACCGAAGGCAAGCGGTAAATTAGACGATCAGCAAGTGGCAGTCAGTGGAGACAGTAGCGGCAGAGTCGAACTTCAGATCGTACCGCAGACGAAGCAATAAGCTTCTTTCACCCGTGTCGAACTTCAGATCGTACCGCAGACGAAGCAATAAGCTTCTTTCACCCGTCGTACTAATTGGCAAAATTGGCAACGGATTTTTTAGCAAATGCAAAGGCTGGACGGATTAGGTCTGATCCGTCCAGCCTTCGATCTAATGTCTACCGTTAAATCTATAGCAAATCCTCATATTCAGGGTGAGACTGAAGCGATCGCAGCACATCTTTGATGTCTTGCGTCCGGTCTTTCTTAACAATCAAGGTGACTTTGCCGTCTCGTACAATCACAGTATCTTCAAGGCCAATTGTGACGAATAGATCGTCTTCATTGGTCGCGTAAAACAGCGCTCCTCGCGTATCTAAACCAACATGATGCGCCAATTCCACATTGAGATTCTCGCTCTTAAGCAGTCGCTCTATCGCTGCCCAATCTCCCAGATCGTCCCACCCGAAGGTCACGGGTAATACATAAGCGCAGTTTGTTTTTTCCATCAGAGCATAATCAATACTCTTCTTCGGAATGGTTGAATAAGCTTCGATCCCCCGTTCTTCTAACGGTAAAAGAATGTCTGGAGCATGGTGGCGTAACTCCTTCAGCGCGACCTCGGCTCGGAAGACGAACATGCCGCCATTCCAGCTAAACCGGCCGCTCTTTAAGAACGCCTCGGCAGTCTCGCGATCGGGCTTTTCAGTAAAGCGATCAACGCGGTAAGCAGGGTACGAAGATGCACCAAATAACCCCAACTTCTCGCCCTGTTCGATATAGCCGTAGCCAGTCGCCGCATGGGTGGGCGTGATTCCCAACGTCACGATCGCATCGGCTTGACGTGCTACGTCTGACGCGGCCTCTAACGTCTGCTCAAACGCGGCCTGATTATCAATCCAGTGGTCGGCTGGAAAAAATCCAGTCAATGCCGATTCACCATAACGTTTCGCGACCTCTAATGTACTCCAAGCTACCGCTGGAGCGGTGTCTCGCCCTTCTGGTTCGACCAATAGATTTTGAGCGGGCAATTGGGGAAGCTGCGATCGCACTCCTTCTTCTAAATGAGACGCCGTGACAACAAACAAATGCTCCCATCCACCAGCAACATTGAGCAATCGCTCAGCTGTTGCCTGCAAAAGGCTACGACCACTTCCATCTAAACTTAAAAATTGCTTTGGACGATGTTTACGGCTAAGCGGCCAAAACCGCTCACCTTTACCACCCGCGAGAATAACAGGCACGAGAGATTGCGTCATGATAAATGTATGCGACTTTGCAGCCAATCAGGGCAGGATTGAGGGTAGAAGAACTAACAGGAATAGGTTAAGCCAAAAACACTTGGTCAGAAACAAGTTGGACGCCTCCCTGCTCATTTAACCCAATGTTCATTGGCTCCAAGCCTAATGTCTATTGGCTCTTTCCACTAGTTCCCTTTTCTTCACCAATCCTATCTTTCCGAAACTTTGTGAAATGGATCCGAAACTTTGTGAAATGGAATAGAAGCATTAATTAAACCCTTGCATAAATTTAGTTTGGGAGCACTCTACCGCAACTCGTGATCAGAGAAACTCCATACAGCAGAATTCGCACAGTTCTACCGAATGTAGTAAGTTTTAGTCGAGTAAACACTAGGGGTATCGGGGCGCATCCGTTGGCTTGGGGTATCCAAATTAGGCAAAAGCAAGTAAATTACGTCTTGTAGGTGACCCAGAATGAAAAACTGATCCGTTACTATTACAGCAAAAGACGGGTTGCATTCGTGGATATCGTAGCTAGACAAGCGTTTGAGATAAGGTGAAGGGAGTGAAGCAGTTGAAGAATCCATCCACGCTGAAGCAGCCAGATTTAGCCAGTTCATTGGGAACCCGTTCCCATCCTTCAGATATTTCGATTCCGGTTCCTCCCCGCCGCTCTTCTCGTTCTTTGATTTGGGCATTCGCGTTTTTCATGACCGCTGCCGCCTCAGCAACCATAGGAACGGCACTTGCCCTTATTGCTCCTATTCCGGGGGCTGTGGCTCCTTCAGAAGGGCAAAAGCTGTTCGGCGACCTTTGGAGTAGCGGCTTTCAGTATCGTGTCTCCCGTCCGGTCAATATTTTAGTAATGGGCATCGATCGTGTTCCTGATGCTCCAGAGGGGTCAGACGCGATGTTCTCCGGGCGCAGCGATACGATGCTGGTACTCCACGTTGATCCAATCGATAAGGCTGTGAACTTGCTCTCGGTTCCGAGAGATACTCAAGTTGAGGTTCCAGGAATTGGCATCACTAAAATTAATCAGGCTAATGCAAGCGGCGGCCCGATTTTAGCGCGAGAAGCAGTCAGTCAAACGCTCAACGGAATGGAGATCGATCGCTACTTGCGGGTTAGCACCGGTGCCTTTCGTGAGCTAGTGAATTTGTTGGGCGGAGTTCAGGTCTACGTACCTGAACGAATGCACTACGTTGACAACACCCAAAAGCTGAAAATTGATCTGGCTCCAGGTTGGCAAACGCTAAACGGGGATCAGGCAGAGCAGTTTGCGCGATTCCGCCATGACAATAATGGCGATATTGGTCGAGTTCAACGCCAGCAAGCCTTAATTAAAGCGTTAAGAGAGAAGTTAACCAGCCCGTTGGTTCTACCTCGCGTTCCGAGTTTGATTGGCATGATGCAGAAGTACATCGACACGAACCTTAGCATCGAGGAAATGCTGTCATTGGTTAGTTTGGGGCTGAAGTTAGACAAGAATGACTTTAAAATGGTGATGCTGCCGGGTCGTTTTAGCGCCCCGGATGAATTTCAATCCAGCTACTGGATTATGGACCCTCAAGGGCGCGATCGCATTGTGCAGGAGTATTTCAACACCTCCTCAATCAATAGCAATAGCGTCTCTGAGCTTCCCAGTACCAACATCAAAATTGCAGTTCAGAATGCCTCTACTGATCCAGAGTCGGCAAATCAATTTGTTCAATATCTATCGAGCCTAGGCTACAACAATGCTTATGTGACAGAGGATTGGGATGATGGGCAGCAGAAGACTCAGGTGATTGTTCAAAGAGGTGATTTGCGAGCCGCCAAAGCGCTGCAAGCGGCGTTAGGCTTTGGATCAGTTGAAGCTGCTTCAACCGGCGATCTCGATTCTGATTTAACGATTCGAGTCGGTGATGATTGGCTCAAGCAGCAAAAAGTGAATGCTAAACCTTAGATGATCATGATAGTGATCCCGCTAGAACCATTTAAATCAATCCCCTCTCGGCTGTTAGGCTGGATAACGATTCCGCTGATATTGCGGGTTGTCGTCCTTGTCCTGCTGGCTTGGCTTTGGATTTTGCTCAGCGCTACTCCGGTCGTGGCTCAGGAGATGAAAAATTATTCCCATGCTCAGATTGAGGGGCAAGATTTCTCCAACCAAAATTTGGAAGGCTATACCTTTGTAGCGGTCGAAGCGCGGGAAACCAATTTCGAGGGAGCCAATCTTAAAAGTTCGATGCTGACGAAAGGAAATCTTCTACAAGCCAATTTAGCGGGCGCAAATTTAGAAGATGCCTTGGTCGATCGCGTGACGCTCTACAAAGCGAATTTGACCAATGCCAATTTTACGGGCGCGACGCTAACGAATAGCATTTTAGATGGAACAGAGATTACGGGCGCAGATTTTACCGATGCACTCGTCGATCGATACACGGTGAAACAACTGTGCGATCGCGCTTCGGGCACGAATCCTGTGACTGGCGTTGATACGCGTGAAAGTTTAGGCTGTCGTGATTAGATTTGCAGAAGCGATGAGAGCAATCAAGTGAAGCATGCTTACCCACATCAAAGGCTATGTTAGCTTTCTTCATCCAGTAGCTCCAACAACAATTTCTTCTCCTCGCCTCGCGGCTGCAAGATATAAATTACGCCACTCCTCAAACCACCCTCGATACCAGTCAGCATCGCGATCGCTTAAGAATGCTGTCTTTGAATTAACTTTGCGAAGCATTTTTGCTCCTTGCTTAACCAGGGATGTGGAAACCAAGGTCAATGTCTTTTCAACATCAAACTCAAAGTGTGGAGTCAGCGATCGCTCTCCAGGAATTAACCTGCTGACCAGTTCACTCGCATTTTCGTCCTGCTGCTCTAACAAGACTTCGATTAATCTCTGTTCAATCTCGAAATAGCATTTTTCTAGTGCACCAATTCGATTTTCAATCCCAGGATAAGCTTGGCGCGTTCGCCTCAAGGCAGTCCTAAGTTCAGTGATCACCCAATCTGCTGCTAACTCATCTCCAAATACTTCCTGGTTCTCTTCGATGATCTCATCCAGATAATAGTTAAGCTTCAATGGCTTCATCTCAAAAGCGTTGAAAGTTCCCCAACCCATAGGGAAGAAGGAAACAATGAGAATCGCAAACGCCTTGTCTCGTTGAAGACGTTGATAAAACTCACTTTTAGGAGGAATGGCACTGTAGTAAATAGAAACGCTTATGAAGTGGCTAACCCAGCAATTTAGTAAATGCAACTACGCTACTAACTTCAACGTTGAACAACCAAATTAAAACAGCTGCATGACCAAAACGTACAACATGTAGGTTAGCCGGACCCCACAAGGCAAGTCTCAAATGGAGTTGGCCCACTCCTTTGCCCAATTCAACGTTGCATGAACTTGTTCTAGCGTGTCAGCTTCGCAGTAGAGCCGCAATACAGGCTCAGTGCCGCTAAAGCGAATCAGCAACCAGCTTTGGTCTGCTAGACGGAATTTGTAACCGTCATCTGTTTGACAATTGGTAACAGCACGTCCTGCAATCTCTTGAATCGGTTTGGTTTGCAGTTGCTCTAGAAGTTTGGCGCGGACTTCCATGCTGGCAAGGGGGAGATCGATGCGATCGTACGCTGCATCAAATCCTACTTTCTGCTGAATCTGGCGGTACAAATCGCCTAAATCCAGTTCAGTTTGAACTACTGTTTCTAACACATATAGCGCGGCTAACAGGGCATCGCGCTCTGGAATGTGGTGTCCGTAACCGATCCCACCCGATTCCTCACCACCAAGCAAGACCTTGGCTTCTAACATGCGATCGGCAATGTACTTATACCCAATAGGCGTCTCAAACACCGGAAGATTATGCAAAGCTGCGACTTTGGGGATCAAATCTGAACCGCTTACAGTCTTCACCACTTCGCCACTGTAGCCCTTTCTAGATAGATGTTCGATCAATATTGGAATTAGAATTTGAGAGCTAAGGAAATTACCTTTTCCATCGACTGCACCAATGCGATCGGCATCCCCATCAAATACCAATCCAACGGCTAAGCTATCACCCTGAAACGATTGGATCGTGTGCAGCAGTTTCGATAAATATTTGGGCAAGGGTTCCGGTGCGCCGCCTTCAAACAAGGGATCGCGATCGCTGTTCAATTCTTCGATCTCGACGCCGAGCAATTGAGCGATCCCACTTGCAGCGGCTCCGTGCATCACATCTGCAAATACGGTGAGCTTACCGTTACGAATAGCAGTGCGAATCGAATCGATATCGACCAGCGATCGCAGCCCTTCACAATAGCTCGTCCAAGGATTAAACGTTTGAAAAGTGCCCTGAGTCGTCGCTTCTGGCAACTGACCGCTTGCCAGCAAAGCTTCTATTTTCTGCGTCACCTCTGGCGGAACCGATCCCCCAAATGCCCCTTTTACTTTTAAGCCAGAATATCCGCCCGGATTGTGGCTAGCCGTAATGACGATCGCGCCCAAAGCATTTAGCTTTTTGGCTGCCCAACTAAACGCAGGAGTAGGCGCAAAGCATTCGGATAGGAGAACATCAAACCCGATCACGCGAATCGAATCAGCCGCTACCTGAGCAAAGTTTTCCGACATGAAGCGGCGATCGTATCCCACAATCACGGTATTGCTGCCCGTTTGGAAGCCGTATTCCTCCGCCAAAATTTGAGCCGCGATCGGAGCAACAAGCCTGACGCGATCGTAGGTAAAATCGGCTGCAATCAGACCGCGCCATCCATCTGTCCCAAACTTGATTGGGTTAATCGCCGTAATCACAGAAGCGGCGTGAGCCATATTGCAATCTCCTAAAAAACGGTGGGGGACTAAAAGCAACTCTCAGTGTAACTGGGATGAGTTTACCCAGATAAGAGTTGTCTGTCACTACACTGTTTCTTTACGCAAGTAACCGGGGCTAGACAGGAGAAATTCTTTAAACGGTTAGGGCTGAATCGGTCTGCGTTGCGCCGTTTGTGCCGGAGTAAACCAAGCCACGCTGCATATCCAGCGTAACAATCTCACCATCTCGAATCACTCCAGTCGCATTCTTCACTCCAACCAAAACCGGAATGCCCAACCGCAACCCGATGACAGCCGCATGACTCGTCAGGCTACTATCTTCTGTGATGATCCCGGCGGCTTTGCGAATTGCGTCAATGTGATCAGCGCTAGTGCTGGGGGCAACTAAGATTTCACCGGATCGAAAGCGCGATAACTCGCCCGGATTTGGGGCAACTCTGGCGCGACCACTGATCGAGCCTTGACCAATACCGATCCCTTTTCCACGAACGGCAGTCACCACTTCGATCTTGATCAAATCGGTAGAACCCGAGACCCCTTGCAGCGTTCCAGCGGTCATCACGACCAGATCACCTTCTGACACCAATCCCTTCTCTTGCGCTACATTCAGCGCGGCTTGGAAGGTTTGACCTGTGGACGGTAAATCGAGAACGAGCAACGGTTTGACGCCCCATACTAGCTGAAGCTGACGCGCAACATCGACGTGAGGCGTGATCGCAAGAATCGGAGTTGTGGGGCGAAACTTCGAGACATTGCGAGCAGTCGCTCCTGACTTGGTGAGCGACATGATGGCGATCGCGCCTAATTGCTCAGAAATTTTGCCAACGGCTTGACTGATCGAGTTGGGGATCGATCGCCCCGTACCTTCGAGGGTGTGACGCTTTGGCTCTTGCTCCGTGCGAATCGCAATCCGGGCCATCGTTGCTACCGCTTCTACTGCAAACTTACCCACTGCGGTTTCATTCGAGAGCATCACTGCATCGGTTCCATCCAAAATCGCGTTAGCGACATCGGAGATTTCGGCCCGAGTCGGGCGCGGGCTATGCACCATGCTATCGAGCATTTGCGTCGCGGTGATCACCGGAATGCCAAAGCGATTTGCCGTCGCAATCAAGCGCTTTTGCAGAATCGGCACGTCTTCTGCCGGAAGTTCGACACCCAAATCGCCGCGAGCTACCATCACGCCATCTGCGATCGACAAAATCGATTCCATCTGCTCGATCGCTTCGTGTTTTTCGATTTTCACCACCACAGGAACCGACTTCCCGGCACTCGAGATCAATTCTTTGATCTCTAGTACATCTTGAGGATTGCGCACAAAGCTGAGAGCAACCCAATCTACGCCTTGGTCTAAGCCAAACGTCAAATCTCTGCGATCTTTATCGGTCAACGCTTTGATGGACAGATAAACCCCAGGAAAATTCACCCCTTTATTGTTGGATAAGGGACCTCCGACAACCACTCGGCACCGCAGTTCTTGAGCCACGCGATCAACCGCTTCCACCACCATTTCGACTCTGCCATCATCGAGCATAATGGTTGCCCCTTCTGGAACTTCCTCAGACAAGCGATCGTAGGTGACTGAACTAATCTCCTGCGTTCCCGGAACGATCTGACTTGTCAGCGTAAATTTGTCGTCTTTGTTGAGAACAATCGAACCATTCTCAAACCGTCCGAGGCGAATTTTGGGCCCCTGCAAATCTTGAAGAATCCCGACGGGCTGGTTTAGCTCAAACGAAATCTGGCGAATCAGACGAATACTGCGTAAATGGTCGTCGTGCGTTCCGTGAGAGAAATTGAGACGGAGCGTGGTTGCTCCGGCTTTAATGAGTTCTCGTAGGGCGTCTGGTGTGCTGGTAGCCGGACCGATCGTGGCGACAATTTTTGTTCTACGGCGAGAGGATGGCACTTGCATGAACTGGAGATCCAAAAAAGGGTTAAGGGGGAAAGAGTGAAATTGTAAAAAGTTTAAGACAAGATCTGGGCCAGACGCGCGGTTCCGTCAGATTTACACCTTGCGCGAATTGCGATCAATGTTACGGAAAACTGACGTGGAAGCATCAGGCATACTACCACGTTTGCAGCGCATTCTGTATGGTGGAAGGCGTGTGTGAAGCGTGAGATCCGCCGTATAAATCCATAGTCTCATAGTGGCTCGCCAACCCTCAGAAACCGCAGAACTTAAGAATCCTTTAATACAAATGGTGATCTCGCAAACATTTCTTGTTCGCAAGTTAAAAACATTACAAAAACATTACTAAAACAAAAATGTTGTACTCAAGTAATAAAGATGCAAAACCCTGAAATATAAGGACTTGTTGCGTGCCTGAACCACTCCAAACCGTAGTCAAAAATTAGTCAAGAATTTTCAGTATCTCGTGGCACTCTATCGGTTAAATCGGCTTAAATGTAAGCGGCATTAAATGTAAACGTCAGTGCCTCGATTTGCCCTCATCATTTAGAGATTAGTTTCATGACTTCGGAGATCATCGAACTCGACGGTAAAAAATTTGTTCCAGCCGAGCAACTTCCGATTCCAGAATGGCCCTCCGTCCTAAACGAACGCCCTCAGCCCGTCTTGACCCTGAAAGATGATGATCTGTTTCTGCTGACCGACACGTTCGGCAATATCGGCGGCGCATGGGATGATGGGCGCAGCAGCAGTATGGGGCTATTTTGCAACGACACCCGATTTCTCAATCGCTTAGAACTGCAAATCGATGGACATCCACCAATTTTACTAAGTAGCACCGCAGAAAAAGGGTTTGTGCTGTCGGTGCTGTGCGCCAATCCACGATTAGGAGACTCTATTCAAGCCGAAACCATTGGCATCAAGCGCGAACTTGTTCTCAATGGCGGCTTGTTTGAAGAGATCGAAATTGCGAACTACAGTACCGAACCTGCTCGATTTGAAATCAGCCTCAGCTTTGATGCGGATTTTGTTGATTTGTTTGAAGTGCGGGGCTATGGGCGTAGCGATCGCGGTCGTCTCCTGCGCTTGCTACCGCCCCTTGATCCAGCTCACCGTTTAGAGCCAGAAGACAGTGAGGCAGAAGAATTCGTGTCGTCGTTTGGCGGTGATCGGGATCAGTCCGCCAAGGAGCTAACCCTTGCCTATCAAGGACTTGATCACGCGATTCTAGAGTCTCATATCGAATTCATTCACTGTCAGCCCGACTTGATCAAAGGCAACACTGCGATCTGGCAGCTTGAATTACAGTCTCACGAAATTCAGAAGATGGGCTATCGGCTGCAACCCCTTAGCAATGGCCGCAACGTGTCCAATGTGAGCGCGCCGATTACGCTCTCTCAAGCAAAGGCGGCTGAATTTGCCGAAGAAGAAACGTGGCGCAGTCATGCAACGCAAATTCGCTCCGATAAAAACACCTTCAACCGGGTAATTGAGCGAGCAGAGCAAGACATTTATCTCCTGCGTCAAACCTTTGGTAAAAATAAGGCTCTCTCTGCTGGGGTGCCGTGGTTTTCTACTCTATTTGGACGAGACTCCATCATTGCGGCGTCTCAAACCCTAATGCTCGATCCGCAGATTGCCCGCGAGACGCTGACGATTTTGGCTCACTATCAGGGCAAGGTCGATGATGAATGGCGCGAAGAGCAGCCCGGAAAGATTCTGCATGAGATCCGGTTTGGCGAGATGGCGCGATGCCAGGAAGTGCCCCACACGCCCTATTACGGCACGGTCGATGCAACGCCGCTCTGGTTGATGCTCTACGCCGAGTACTTTGCCTGGACAGCTGATTATGAAACACTAGATCGATTGTGGGGCAATGCGATCACGGCGATGGACTGGTGCGATCGCAACCTCAAAGAAACGGGCTACCTTGCCTACCAGCGCATCTCGAAACGCGGACTCGATAACCAAGGCTGGAAAGATTCGGGGAACTGCATTGTCGATCGCAAAGGCAAACTCGCTCAAGGCGCAATCACGCTCTGTGAAGTGCAAGGCTATGTGTATGCGGCAAAGGTGCGACTCAGTCAGATTGCCCGCATGAAGAAACGCATTGATCTTGCCGATCGTTGGGACGAAGAAGCCAGAGAACTGAAGATGCGTTTTAACCGCGATTTTTGGATGGAAGATCAAGATTTCTGCGCGTTGGCGTTAGATGGAGATGGAAACCAGGTCGATAGCATTACCTCAAATCCCGGACACTGTTTAAGTTTGGGCATCTTTACGCCAGAGAAAGCCTACAGCGTAGCAGAACGGCTTCGCGGCCCAGACATGTTTAATGGGTGGGGGATTCGCACGCTCAGCAGTTCTTCGCCTGCCTACAATCCGATGGGCTACCACATTGGCTCGGTGTGGCCTCACGACAATACGCTGACGGCGATCGGGCTGCGATCGCTCGGCTTGATCGATCAAGCACTCGAACTGTGTAAAGGGTTGCTCGACATGACGCGACATCAGCCCTACCAGCGTCCGCCCGAACTGTTTTGCGGCTACGAACGGATAGACGATAACGAACCCGTTCAATATCCAGTCGCTTGTTCTCCTCAAGCATGGGCAACGGGCAGCGTGTTCCAACTCGTTCACATGATTGTGAACTTGGTTCCTGATGCGCCCGGAAACTACCTACGCATTATTGATCCAGCCTTGCCAGAATCGATCAACTTCTTAGCGCTGAAGAATTTGCGAGTCGGGGCAACTTTACTCGATTTGGAGTTTGAGCGATCAGGATCTTCTACATCATGCCGAGTCTCTAAAAAACGGGGCAATCTGCGGGTTGTAATAGAGGCGTAACCGCCTCCGGGTGCAGAGCAATGCCTCGATCAGGTTCCAAGGGATGTGTTGTGCAAATCAAGGTTTGCACAACACATCCACTTCTAGTCTGTGATGGTGATTTGTACAAAATTTGTTAGGTGGGTGACACAGAGTAGAACGAGCCAAATCAGCTCAAACAGAAGTTAAACCAACAAGAAAACGGGAATCTTAGACCTATGCAAACTCCTGTAGGGCTAGAGAAGGTTGTATGATGCAGCAGAGATTAGGACAACGCTTATCCAGCCTCAGAGTTGGGCAAAAGATCGGTTTGGGATACGCTCTTGCTCTAGGCATTGTGGTGTCTGGAACAATTGTTAGTTTTGGCGTTGGGCGTCACTATCAACAGCAGGCTGAAGAGCTAGAAGAACACGCTCGTAACGAGGTGGAACTTTTGCAGCGTCTACAAGTTCGTGTTCTCCAAACCCGCACTCACCAACAGCAACTCATTCCTTTAGCGCAATACCCAGAAAAATTTCAGGACGAATATGCTCATCTATTAGAGCATAAAACTGAAATCCAAGAAACTTGGACTGAGCTTAAGGCATTCGCGGCAAAGAATCAGACCTTACATGACCAAGTACATCAGGAGGAGATACCGGCCTTCTTGCAAACCTATGACCGCATACCACAACGCTATTCGCAGGAATTAGAACGCCGAGTTCAACAAATTCGTAATCTGAATCTCGCATTACCGTCTGATATTAAGCAAGCCCAAGCGATCATGTTGGAGTTTACCAACAGCGATCTAGCACTTGAATTCGATGGCATTTCGGATAATTTGGTGGGTCTAATTGACGAAAGTTACCAAGAATTGGAGGTGGCGAGAAGGTTACGTGAACAGGCTAGCGAGGTCGCTGAGATAATTGTAGTTGTAAGTATTGGGTTGTCTGTTGCGATCGCCCTTCTTTTGGCAGTTTTGACTAGCCGAGCGATCGCACGACCCATTCAAACTCTAACCAGCATTGCCCGACGCTCCACTGAAGAGTCGAATTTTGACTTACAAGCGACTGTTGAGCAAGATGACGAAATTGGAATGCTTGCCAATGCCTTTAACCAGCTCATTCACTCAGTTAAGCAACTCTTGCAGCAGCAGAAAACAGTTAACGAACAACTCGAAACCTACAGCCAGAAACTTGAATCTAAAGTTGAGGAAAGAACCCAAGAACTCAACGACAAAAATACGCAGTTGCAACAACTTTTAGAAGAACTGCAACGCACCCAGGTTCAAATGGTGCAGAGCGAAAAGATGTCTGCTTTGGGGCAAATGGTGGCAGGGATAGCACATGAAATCAACAATCCGGTCAACTTTATTCACGGCAACCTGACGCATGTGCGGGAATACGCCCACAATTTACTAAATTTTGTGCATCTTTACCAGAAGTACTATTCTGACCCAATTCCCGAAATCCAGGCTAAGGCAGAAGAGCTGGATATGGAGTTTGTCCAAGCCGATCTACCCAAAATGCTAGATTCTATGGAGATGGGCACTGATCGTATTTGTCGGATTGTCTTATCGCTCCGGAACTTCTCACGAATGGATGAAGCTGACTTCAAAACCGTTGATATCCATGAGGGCATTGATAGTACATTGTTGATTTTGCAGCATCGCTTGAAAGATGGACCAGAGCGTCCAGCGATTCAAGTTATTCGTGACTATGGTAGGCTACTGCCTGTGGAATGCTATCCTGGTCAACTCAATCAGGCGTTTATGAACATCTTGGCAAATGCCATTGATGCCTTGGAAGAAGCCAATGTTAACCGAACCTATCAGGAGATCCAGGAAAATCCTAGTCAGATTACCATTCGGACTTCTGTGATTGATTCAAAATGGATAAGAATTGAAATTTCTGATAATGGAATGGGAATGCCTGAATCTGTTCAAAAACGGATTTTTGAGCCATTCTTCACTACGAAATCTGTCGGTAAGGGAACGGGCATGGGAATGCCAATTAGCTATCAAATTGTCACTGAGAAACATGGCGGTAAGTTAGATTGTTTTTCAACCCTTGGCAAGGGAACGGAGTTTATCATTCAAATTCCTGTCCAGCAGCACATTCGTGATGTTGCCTAAAGGCTCTATCACCCAGCTGCCTAAAGAGTCTTCTGTTGGATGTTTGAGGTTATCTGTGGCGTGTGATGAGGAACGTTATGCCGCAGAGCTATTCGTATAGAGTTGAATCGGTGTTTAACTTGAATGGTGTTTAACTTGAATGGTGTTTAATTACGCCTATTGATAGAAGATTTGTATGAAACGCTTTCATATTGCTCTTGCCGTCAACAATCTTCAAGCCTCGATCGCGGACTACACTCAGCGGCTTGGACAAGACCCCACCGTTATTGTCCTGGACAAGTATGCGATGTGGCGAACCGATTTACTTAATTTCTCGATCAACCAACTGCCAGAACATGCTGGACAACTACGGCATCTAGGCTTTGAGGATGAAACTGCGCAAGGATTCTCTAGCGAGCGCGATGCCAACGGCATTGAATGGGAACTCTTCTCACCCGAAGCGCAAGATGAGAAGATTGCAGAAATCTATGGAGTAGTAAGCGATTAGCGCCGAGAGCAAAGCATTTCCTTTGCTAGTTCCGTCGCTTTAGAAGGACGATAAACTAGAACAGTAATCAACGACGCTGCGATTCGCTATAAACGGCTTCATGGCAACTAGAGACATTCTACAAAGCTTCAATCCAAACGATCTTGGGGTCGATAACGGTAACCTGTTAGGACTGCCGTTCGACTACGACTCTGCCAATATCATCGTGTTTGGGATGCCGTGGGAGGTAACCGTTTCCTATCGGGCGGGCACTGCTGCCGGTCCTCAAACGGTGCTGGCTGCTTCTCGCCAACTCGATATTTTTGACTTTGACAACCCCAACGGGTGGCAGCACGGCATCTTCATGGAGCAGATTCCGAGCCACCTGCAAGACAAAAACGTTGCCTTGAGACGCGACGCTGCTCGTATCATCGAACATCTAGAGCAAGGCAAGTTGGTCGAAGAAGATGCCGATTTGTCTGAGCGATTGGATCGGCTCAATCAAGAGTGCCAAGCGATGAACCAATGGCTGTTTGATCGCGCAATTGCGGCGATGGATCGAGGAAAGCACGTCGGGGTGATTGGCGGCGATCATAGCGTTCCGCTGGGGTACATGCAGGCGTTAGCAGACCGCTACTCTGACTTTGGCATTTTGCACATTGATGCCCATGCTGATTTGCGCGACGCTTACGAAGGCTTCCAATTCTCCCATGCATCCATCATGTTCAACGCCTTGAAACTGCCGCAAATCTCCAAGCTAGTGCAGGTTGGCATTCGGGATTTGTGTCATGACGAAGTGGAGGTGATCGAGCGATCGCAGGGACGCATTAGCGCCTACTACGATCCGATGTTGAAGCAGAAGATGTATGCAGGTGTTTCGTGGCTAGAACTGTGCAGACAAATGGTGTCGGAACTGCCACCACAGGTTTACATTAGCTTTGATGTGGATGGACTAGATCCAAAACTCTGCTCAAATACGGGGACCCCAGTTCCAGGCGGATTGGAGCTAGAGCAAGCGTTTTGTCTGTTCCGTGAAGTGGTGCAGAGCGGACGCCAGATTATTGGCTTTGATGTGTGTGAAGTCGGCGATCAGGAATGGGATGGAAATGTCGCCGCGAGAGTGGTGTATAAGCTGTGTAATTTGATGGATCTATCGCATTCGTGAGCGAGCCTCAAGGAAATTCTGAATTTGCTCGGATATGACAATATGGAACAAGGTGTTTATCGCGAGCTGTAGTCTGATGTCTTCTACTTCCTCTTTCGATATTGCCCTTAAACGCTTGATGGACACGCGCCTTGCGTTGCTTCGGCTGCACAAGGCATTGCTGGACTCGGAGCGCGGGGAATATGAGCAAACGCATGGTCGCATCCGCTCGACGGGCGAATTTTTTCAGCTAGTCCTTGACGATGAGTGGTTTAGCTGGCTCCGTCCGATGTCGCAATTTATTGTTCAGATCGACGAGGCAATGAGCGCGAAAGAACCAATGACTCTTGATCAAACCAAGGATCTGCTAGAGCAAGCCCGCCTATTGCTCCAGCCGTCTCAGCAAGGCACAGCAGCGGAGCAGAAGTACGATCGCGCCATTCAACGCGATCCGGATATCGCTTTTATGCACGCTGAACTTGCGAATCTGCTTGCTTCTGAAATTTCTTCTGAAACTTGAGTCAACGGACAGGAAATTATTGAAGCGGGATATGAGGTGCAAGACCTAGGAGTAAGCGTCTTCCCAGTTGCATCCCATATCCCTAATTTAAGCGTCAATCTCTGACAGTTCTAACCATCGTTCTGTCGATGTATCGATCTGCTCACTTAGCGTGGCTAATTTTTCAGACAGCGTTTGTAGCTCTGTAAACCCTTCGGGTGGGTTATTGTACAGCACGTATTCAACTTTAGATTTCTCATCTTCCAGTCTAGGAATCTGAGCTTCAAGAGTCTCTAGCTCGCGCTTCTCTTTGAATGTAAGCTTGCGGGGCTTTGAAGATTTTGCAAGCGGCTCTTTCAGTGTTGAGTCGCGCTCAACGTGTTTAACCTGTTTTTCTTCGGATGCTTCATTGGCTTCTTCTTCGGCTTTTTTGTAATCTAGATAAACCGAGTAATTACCAGGATATTGACGGATAGTGCCGCCGGGTTCTAGTGCAAAAATAAAATCAACGGTGCGATCGAGAAAGTAGCGATCATGGGAGACCACAATGACACATCCGTTGAAGTCTTCCAAATACTCCTCTAGCACTGACAAAGTTTGCACGTCCAGATCATTGGTTGGCTCGTCGAGAATTAGGACATTGGGCGCACTCATCAACACCCGCAGGAGAAACAGCCGTCGTTTCTCACCGCCAGATAACTTATGAATTGGCGCGTACTGCTGATTGGGCGGAAACAAAAATCGCTCCAGCATCTGCGAAGCGGTAATAACTTCTCCGTCAGATGTTTTAACGAGTTCTGCAACGCTTTTAAGATAATCAATGACACGCTGATCTTCATTCAGTGCATCTTGCAACTCATCCGAATGCTGATCGAAGTAACCAATGTGAATGGTGCTGCCAAGTTCAATAGTTCCGGCATCGGGCTTCACTCGCTCAGTGATTAGATCCATCAAGGTCGATTTGCCCGCGCCGTTGCCACCGATGATGCCAATTCGGTCTTCAGGATTGAACAGATAGGTAAAATCTTTAATTAAGGGGCGATCGTAAGATTTAGAAACATGGTGCAGTTCGATCACCTTTTTACCGATCCGCCGTCCTGCTGTCGAAATTTCAACTTTGCCCTGACTCTGCTTAAAGTCAGTATTCTGCATGTCGTGAACTCGGTCAATGCGAGCTTTTTGTTTGGTGCTTCGCGCTTTGGGTCCACGTTTGAGCCATTCTAATTCTCGTCTTAGCACCCCTTGATGCTTACGTTGAGTACTTGCGGCTGAGGCTTCTGCATCTGCTTTTTTCTCTAGATAGTAAGAGTAATTGCCGCTATAGGTGAAGAGATCGCCCCGATCGAGTTCGATAATGCGATTCGTGACGCGATCGAGGAAATAGCGATCGTGAGTCACCAGCAACAGCGCTCCGCGATACCGACCCAAGTAACTCTGTAACCACTCAATCGAGAGCGCATCTAAATGGTTGGTCGGTTCGTCCATCAGCAGCACATCTGGTTCAGACAGCAGTGCTGTTGCTAGCGCGATGCGTTTGCGGTAGCCGCCAGAAAGCTGACCAATCTTGGCATCTAAATCATGGATGCCCAATTTGGTGAGAATGATTTTGGCTTTCGTTTCAAGATCCCACGCTGCGATCGCATCCATTCGTGCCGTCACGCGAGAAAATCGGGCCATCAGCGCATCGGTATCGCCCTGTTCATGAGCGAGTTGTTCTGTTAGTTGCTCATACTCTTTCACCAGCGTCATCTGCTCGCTATTGTCGGCAAACACCTGCTCCAAAACGGTGAGATTTTCGTTGAGATCGGGCTGTTGTGGAAGATACACAGTGCGGGTGCTAGACGACGAGACGATTTGCCCATCATCGATCGGTTCTAGCCCCGCAATCATTTTCAGCAGGGTAGATTTGCCCGACCCATTCGTGCCAATCAAGCCCACCTTGTCGCTGGCTTCTAAACTAAAGCTGGCATCACGAACCACTTCTTTGATGCCAAAATCTTTTTTGATCGATTGCAGGGTTAAAACACTCATGCTGACCTAAGACGCGAATCACTCTCTCAAACGTTAACACCTGTTTCACTTCTTAGACTCGTTGCTGCACGGTCAGACCTGCATAAAGGAATGAGGCTATTCTCAATCTTTCAAAGACTTCTAATAGCCTCCTGATCTCGACACAGTGGTGTGGCGCGATCGCGACGCCTAATCAGACATCTAATCAATTGAAATCGATTGCGGGCCACTACCATTTCCAGTGTCGGTGGTTGCAGACGGATAAACGGCTGATCCCGTCTGTTGATCCAGCCAGCTTTTCACCGGATCATCTGCTAAACTCAGCCGCAGGAAACCCGACGCCAAACCACCCAAAAATGCGATCGGCTGTTGGGACAGTTCTTTAAGAAAAGGGGATAATTCGGTCAGAAACATAAGGCAACACTGACTAAACGATATAGTTGAATCGTAACGTTTCTTGAACCCGATTGACCGTGCCAGAAGCTAAGTTAAATGGTTGAACTTAGCTTGTTCAACTTACGCTCTGCTAACCAGCAGCGCAACCGGAAACCGGCTGAGTACGTCACCTACGAGTAAAGCCTCGTTGTGTTGAATAATCTGACCCGTGATCGCATCTTGCCACCCTGAAGACGATTGTGCAGGCAACTTCACTTTGGTATCCGACCAGATTTGGGTTCCGAGTGGATGTTCACCAGGTTGCACGATCGCGGTTAAAAAGCGGGGGACAACGGTGATGAGAGTCGTGCTACCTTCGCTTCTAGCAAACGCAATCACGTGGTCGTGCAGCGCACCTTCGACCTCTAACGGCTGGTAGCTTCCCTTTTGAAACACAGATAGATATTTTGTTCTGGCTTTCAACGCTTGCACCGTCAGAAACAGCTTGATTCTGCCATCTTCTTTCGTTTCTAATAACTCGGTCACAAGGCTAGAAATGTCAGATTGAATTCGCTGTTGAATGTCGTCTAGAAACGCTTGGCGCTGTCCAAAGTCAACAGGGCGACGATTATCTGGATCAACAAGACTGAGATCCCAAAGTTCACAGCCTTGGTAAAAGTCTGGAATTCCAGGCGATGTTATTTTTAATAACGCTTGTGACAACGAGTTGAAAATTCCATAGAACGCCACCTTCTTCTGAAACGGTAGCAGTGACTGAAGAAATGGATTTTCCTCGGACGGCTCAAGCACCGCATCAACGAATCGCATGCAAGCGTCTTCATAAGCAGCATTAGGACGTAACCAAGCCGTGTAAACCTTGGCTTCTCGAATCGCTTTTAACAGGTAATCCTTCGCCCGTTGGGTAAAGCTTTCTTGCTCTTGCTCCAAAAAGGGAAACGCACCGATTAAGGTTTGGTAGAGCGCATACTCGTCGTTGCGATCGGGGAACAGAACATTTTTGACTTTGGTTTTGTGCTTTCGGTTTAGCTCAAGCCAGGTGCGAAGTTGCTGCTGCCATTCATCCGGAATTTCGGACAGGACATTAATGCGAGCGCGAACGTCTTCACCCCGCTTCGTATCATGAGATGAAGTCGCACTCATGGCGTTCGACCAATGCGCCTGACGATACTGGTTGTAGCCGTGAAACTCGGCGATCGCAATGCCAAACCGATCCGGATCGCCTCCTACTTCATTGAGAGAAATCAGTCGGTTATAGACATAAAACGCAGTATCTTCGACGCCTTTTGCCATCAATGGTCCTGTGTATTGCTGCACTCGCATCACAAAATAAAGCCACTGCTCTTTCTCGGTTTGCGTTAGAGAACTGTCATAATCTAGCAGCAACAATTTTTCAATAAAGTTGAGTTCGTTAATCAGCAGAGGGGCTTGCTCTTTGGCAGTTTGAATTACGTCTTGAACGTAGGGGCGATCGCTCTCCAAAACACCGTCTGCTGTGGTGTAAGTCCGATAGATCGAAAAGCGCGTGAGAACCTCTGCGATCGCACGCTTTAAACCATTAATAGTAAAGTCATTTCCGTAACGATATCGACCAGAAATTTTCTTGAGCAAGGACGCTAAATTATCGATATCGCCCGCCAAGTTCTTATCAACAATTAGGTTTTTCTTGTCGAGAACAACCCTCTCAAATGAAGCTTGAAATCCAATAATGTTTTGATAAATCTGATCTAATTTATCTTGATTTTCTGTTTTACAGAAAACGCTATTGACATAGTTCAAATAGTCGTAGCCAGATGTTCCTTGTGTATCCCAAACAGACGGTAAATCTTCTCCAGGTTGTAAAATCTTTTCAACCGTGACGTAGGTATCTCCTACTTTCTCGCGAAGCGAATGCAGATATTGAGTCGGATCATATAACCCGTCAATGTGATCAATTCTTAAGCCTGTAACCGCTCCATCTTTTACGAGCTGAGCGATTAAATCATGAGTGTGATTAAACACTTTTGTCTCATCGACCTTGACCGAAATCAGTTCATTTACGGTAAAAAAGCGTCGATAGTTAATTTCTTCTGCTCCAACTTTCCAATACGCAAGGCGAAAGAACTGTTGAGAGAGTAAGTTGTCCAGAAGATTGAAGCTTTCGGAATTTCCGGTTTCTCCGTTAAAAGCTTGAATGTTTTCATCAACAAAACTTCTAACTTCTGCATTGTCACTATACAGTTCCCACAGCAATCCTTTGACAAACTCAACTTGGTCTTGACGCTGCTTTCCAGTAATGTCAGAAGTTACATTTTTAACCAAATAAAGTATACCTAATAGCTTAATAAAGTTCGGCTCTCGACGACCTAATGCCTTTGCAAGTTTGCCTAAGTTATGAGTGAGAAACGTTCCATAGGACTCTAAATTAAGTGGAATGCTCAAGCTGTAGTAATTAATGCTCAAACCATTCTGACTATACTTTAATTGAATCTCACCATTCTCTAAAGATTCCCCGTAGAAATTACCCAATAGCGGCACTAAAATTGCTTCATCGCTTGATTCAAACGGAGAGTTCCAAGCGACATCAAAATAAGCAACGTAGTCTGAGTTAACGCCATTTTCAAGCAGATCCATCAACCACTGGTTTTCACTGCTGTACGCCATGTGGTTCGGCACGATATCTTGCAGCCATCCCATCTCATGCTGTTGCAAGTCTTTAACTAAAGCATCAAACGATTCTCGTGTGCCAAGTTCAGGATTTAGCCGGGTTGGATCGACAACATCGTAGCCATGAGTACTGCCGGTTGTGGCCTTAAAAATCGGTGAGGCATAAAGGTCAGAAATTCCTAACTGTGCGAGATAGTTCACGATTTGATTCGCCTGCTCAAACCGAAAATTGGCGTTGAATTGAATTCGATAAGTGGCGGTAGGAATTCGCATAAAATTTTAAGGTGTAAGCGTTAGATTTGGTAAAGCACAAAACTCTGCGATCGCACGGTCAATTCTTGATCTGGGTCTAACTTTTCTGGTGATTGAGAGCCGTCTCCCATCCACTTCTTATCGGTAGAATCAAGAAGTTTTCCCCAACCGCTCTCTGGCAGGTTAGGGGCATGAACCACATCATTTTTATTGAAATTCATCAGGCAAAATACTTGATTATCTTCGCTCCATCTACACCACCAAACCAGCCTTTTCTCTTCATCAAATCCTGCTTTTAGGTGAGTGCGATCGCGATTCACTAGCGCAGGAACCGTGTTGCGCAATCCAATCAGATGCTGATACCACAACCACAGCGCACGATGTTTTCCTTCCTTGCGTTTATCCCAGTTCAGCTTGCACATGCCAAACGTCTCTGCTGATTCGGGATCAGGAGGATCACCTTGAGCATGGAACGCCGAAAATTCTCGCTTTCGACCTTCTCTCACCGCATGAATCAAGTCTGAATCGGAGTGACTGACAAAATAAGTAAACGGCGCTTCTTCTCCATATTCTTCTCCCATAAATAGAAGCGGAATAAACGGTGAAAGGATCAGCGCACCAGCCGCTAATTTCAATCCCTCAAACGACGTCAGTTCCGACATTCGTTCCCCTAGCATCCGATTACCAACTTGGTCGTGGTTTTGAATGCACACCACGAATTGGCTCGACGGGCGATCGTGACAGGCATCACCATGAAATCGCTGACGATGCGGCGAATATTTCCAGTCGTAAACAAAACTATCTTGATACGCCTTAGCTAACTGTTCACACTTGCCAAAGTCCTGGTAATAACCAATCTTATCCCCCGTCACCAGGGAATGAAGCGCATGGTGAAAGTCATCACTCCACTGGGCATCCATGCCATATCCACCCCGATCGATGGGACGAATCACCCGGGGATCGTTGGCGTCACTTTCTGCAATTAAATAAAGTTTGCGTCCCCGTTCTTGTGAAAGCGCCTCCACGTTTTCCGCAAGTTCTGCCAGGATATGCTTTGCGCCCAAATCATAGATGGCGTGAACGGCATCTAACCGTAACCCATCCAGGTGATATTCTCGCAGCCAGTACAGCGCGTTTTGAATAAAAAAGTTGCGAATGTGATGGCTATGAACGTGATCAAAATTGACCGCACTTCCCCAAGGCGTACGATAGGAATCGGTGAAATAGGAACCATACTGACTGATGTAATTTCCTTCTGGTCCAAAATGGTTGTAGACCACATCAAGCAGGATTGCCATTCCTTGAGCATGACAAGCATCCACCAATCGTTTGAGTCCGTTCACGCCGCCATAAGAATTCTGCACGGCGTAGATATAGGTGCCGTCGTAGCCCCAGTTTCGATAAGCAGCGGGATCATCTGTCGGGCGCTCTCCCGGAAATTGAGCGATCGGCATCAACTCGATCGCAGTGACGCCTAATTCTTTTAACGTTTGAATGTGCGGAATGATTGCGTCAAATGTTCCTTCAGGTGTAAATGTACCGACATGCAATTCATAGATGATCATGTCTTCTAACGCCACACCTGACCAGTCCTGATCTGTCCACTCAAACGCATGATCAATTACTTGAGACGGACCATGTACTCCTTGGGGTTGCGACTGCGAGGCGGGATCAGGCCGGGCGTCTTGATTGTTTAACTGGTAGAAATACAGCGTTTCTGGCAAAATGTCTTCTGCCGTTACCTGCCAATAATCCCCCTGCGATCGCTGCATGGGAATCTGTTGAGCCGAAGACACAATTTGCACCGACATTGCCTCGACGTTGGGCGACCAAACCGTAAACTTACACTGTCCATTGCCCAGATAACGAGCGCCAACTTGCATGTCCATATTCAGATGTTTGGAGGTGATGCTGGTGTATTGATGATTTACAGACGGAATTTGAATCAGCAGAAGGATCTACTGCAACTGGCGCAAAACGACGATCGACCGACCGATCACAGGGACAGCTTGATTCCCGGTAAAGATGCGATCGTCGGTCACAAACCGGGGTTCCTTCGTGTCAATCAACATCTGCCACTGATCCGCTTGGAATCCTTCTGGAAGCGTAAACTCAATCGTGTCGTAGTGAGCGTTGAAGAATAGCAAAAAGCTATCGTCACTAATGCGTTGACCTTGAGGACCCGGACTTGGAATTTTATTGCCGTTGAGAAACAGCGCAATTGACTTCGCGTACCCCACGTCCCACTGCTCTTGCGTCATCGCTGTGCCATCAGGGTTGTACCAGCCAATATCTGCTTCCGTTCCGCGAATTGACTGACCTTGGAACCATTTGCGCCGCCGAAATACCGGATGCTGACGCCGGAAATAAATTAACTCTCGGCAAAAGTTGATAAACCCATCAGGCTTTTCTTCTAGCGACCAGTGCAGCCAAGAAATTTCACTATCCTGACAATAGGCATTGTTGTTGCCCTGCTGCGATCGCTCTAATTCATCTCCCGCCAGTATCATCGGAATGCCTTGCGACAGCATCAATGTGGTGAGGAAATTGCGCTGCTGGCGATCGCGCAGTTGCAGCACTTCTGGGTCATCTGTTTCTCCTTCGGCTCCGCAGTTCCACGAGCGATTGTGGCTCTCTCCGTCCCGGTTCTCTTCACCGTTTGCCTCGTTGTGCTTTTCGTTATAGCTCACCAGATCTCGGAGCGGGAACCCATCATGGGCCGTGATGAAATTAATACTGGCATTCGGGCGGCGTCCATTCGTCTGAAAATATAGGTCAGGACTGCCGGTTAGTCGGTACGCAAACTCGCCTAAGGTACTGTCTACACTGCGCCAAAAATCTCGCACCGTGTCGCGGTACTTCCCGTTCCATTCTGACCACAGCACCGGAAAGTTACCCACTTGGTAGCCGCCGTCACCTACATCCCACGGCTCAGCAATTAGTTTCACACCCGCTAGAACCGGGTCTTGATGAATGATATCGAAGAACGCGGCAAGGCTGCTCACCTCAAATAACTCTCGCGCTAATGCCGATGCCAGATCAAACCGGAAGCCGTCTACGTGCATTTCGGTCACCCAGTAGCGCAGGCTGTCCATCACCATCTTTAGCACTTGCGGATGACCCATAAACAGGGTGTTGCCGCATCCGGTGAAGTCCATGTAGTACCGCTCGTTGTCCGTCACGGTGTGATAGTAATTGCGGTTATCAATGCCCCGCAGCGACAGCGTAGGACCGAGATGATTGCCTTCACCCGTGTGGTTATACACCACATCTAGAATCACCTCAATGCCCGCTTTATGCAGCGCTTTTACCATGTCCTTAAATTCGTTAACCTGCTCTCCTAGCGAGCCGCTTGCGCAGTATCCCGAATAGGGCGCGAAGTAGTTAACAGAATCGTATCCCCAATAGTTCCGCAGTCCTTTGTCGGCGAGATAGCCTGGATATGCCAAGAAGTGATGCACGGGCATCAACTCAACCGCCGTAATTCCGAGTCGCTGAAGATGCTCGATCGCGGCAGGATGTGCCATTCCAGCATAGGTTCCCCGCAGTTCTTCCGGAACGGCTGGATGGAGTTTTGTAAAGCCCTTGACATGCACCTCGTAAATAATTGTCTCGTGCCAAGGCGTCCGAAGCAGTGTGTCATTTCCCCAATCGTACGATTGATCAACCACCACCGACTTCGGCATCAAGGGCGCGCTGTCTAACTCCGAGAAGGACAGATCTTCTGCGGGATCGTCCCAACTATAGCCAAACAGTTCGGGACCATTACCCACATCCCCATCGATCGCTTTGGCGTAGGGATCAATCAATAGTTTGTTTGGGTTAAACCGATGTCCGTTTTCCGGCTCGTAAGGTCCCTGTACTCGATAGCCGTAGCGCTGTCCTGGTCCGACTCCTGGAATGTAGCCGTACCAAACAAAGTTACTAACTTCCTTTAGTGCCACGCGGGTTTCTTGATCAGATGCATCGAATAAGCAGAGTTCTACCCCCGTTGCATGTTCCGAAAATAGGGCAAAGTTAGTTCCTTTTCCATCCCAATATGAGCCCAGTGGATAAACATTTCCGGGCCAGAGTGCAAGGTGCATAGATTTTATTTTTTATAAAAGTAAAAGCGAGTTGGGCTTTAACGATGTACGTAACTAATCAGGATAACGTTTTGTTACAAAATTGATTCTATCCAGAGACAGAATTGGCACAGTACCGCCCACATTATGTGCGATGAGCACCTACAATTGCGCACCGAAATCTTCAATTTCTCGAAGAAGTCACAGGTCGTCGCACAAATCATTTGCAGGACGAGGCATGCAATTCGCTTTGTCTCCCTGCTAATAAGACTTTACCTTACGCGATCGCAGTTCTTCAAATCGCATCTTCAAATCCCAGAGTCTGCCACAACCCATTTTCACAGGGGATTCTTTAAAGGGACTCTATTTTTGCTGGGTGACTCCAAGTTCTTCAATGTTCCACAAGCCCCAGCTTGGCAGCCCAGAATATTTCAAGCCATCGACGCGATCGCGCACCGCCATTGATGCAGAATCATTCACTAAAAGGATAACGGGCAACTGCGTTTGAACCAGCTCTTGAAACTCCCCGTAAATTTTCTTCCGTTTTAGGGGATCTTGTTCTCTAGCTCCTTCAATAAAGAGCCGATCGATTTCTTTTTCCCACTCGGTCGCTTGCCATCCTTTAAGCTCAGGTTGACCTGTTTGTGGCGCTAAATTGAAATAGTGAGATGCTCCACTTGACATCCAATAGTTGGCTAACCCATGAGGTTCTAACCCACCCGTAAACCCGATGATGTGAGCATCCCAATCGCGAGATGTACTCAATTTCTCGCTCAAAGTATTGAAGTTAACCGTGCTGTAATCAACCTGCATTCCCAGCTTACCGAGATCTTGTCGAATCTGAGCGCCAATACCAACCCGGACTAAATTATTTGAGTTTGTGGTCAAGGTAAATCGGACACGATGACCATCAGAATCAAACAGTTGACCCCTTGCATCGTATTTAAAGCCTGCATTTTTAAGCAGGTCTTTGGCTTTTCCTAAATCATAGTTATACACTTTCAGCCCATCTTTTGGAGACCGAAAAAACGGGCTTTGAACCGAAATAAATGAATTTTGAATAACGCCTAATCCACGATAAATATTGTTGTTAATCCGTTCTCGATTAATGGCATAAGCTACGGCTTGGCGAAAAGCAAGATTATTAAACCAGCGGGATTTAACAAGATCAACAATGGGTTTACCCCCCTTGGTCGCTTGATTTAAGTTAAACGCCATATACAGCACACCCGACCAAGGACCGCCATTGTGGACCTTAAAATCGCCTCGCTTTTCTTCCTTTTTCAACAGCGAAAAATACTCTGGGCGTAATGGGCGAACATCCCCAATAACATCGAGTTCTCTTGAGCGAAACTTCAGCAATTGGGTATCTTGATTTTCAATAATTTGCCAAATGATTCGCTCCGCTTTGGGTAATGCATTGCCTTGCTCATCCTTTCGCCAGTAATAGGGATTGCGCTTTAAGATCATTCGCTGTCCTGGAACGTAAGCCTCTAGTTGATAAGGACCATTCGTGACAATTTGAGTCGGATCAGTATTGGCTGCCCAAGTCGAAATAAATTTAAGATTGCCGTCTTTCCCGCGCGATCGCACCGATTCTTCTAAGGCATGTTTCGGCATAATCAAAATGCCCGTTGGTCCTGCTGTCGCGGCAATCAGCGGCGCAAACGGTTCGGGTAATGTAAACTCTACTCTTCGTTCATCTAGCTTGCGAATCTTTGGAAACACTTTGTTGACGCCAATCTGAATTCCATCCTTCATATCGGTTGGAACATCAGGATTGAAGACCACATCTTGATACGTAAAAATCACGTCATCTGCCGTTAATGGCATTCCGTCCGACCATTTCAAGTTAGGTCTTAAGGTGAAAACAACTTGCTTTTTGTCTTCAGAAATCGTCCAAGACTCGGCTAAATCTGGCTCATATTCGCCAGTCAATCCATTCTCTCTCGTTAGTCCTGCATAGGTGAAGAGAAAGATATTCGGAAAGGATTGATTGTTGGCGTAGTTAAACGTTTGGGGATCGCTCGGCGCTGTTAATACGAGTTGAGAAACTTGGGCAGCTTGAGTTTTGTAATCTTGAGCATTACAGCTTGCTAATGTGAATGGAAGCAAAAGCGCGATCGCAAACAGAAATGCAGCTAGCAATCCTCTGGAGCTTGGCTTTGCCAACCGCGCGATCGCACAAACCCAACGCCAACCTCTTTGAACCCTTGACTCTTCAACTGTCATAACAGGCAAATACCACCAAAGGACGCGATTTACTTATCTTCAATGACTTGCATCTTTGCCACATTCCACATCGTTTGTTCATAACTCAATGGCGATAGTTCAACCCCTTTAACCGTGTTTCGCACTGCCGAGAACGTTAAGGAGTTGACTAAGTGAATCAAAGGAAGCTTTTCTTGAGCAATTTGCTGCATTTTGACGTACAGCGCTTTGCGTTTCGTTTCGTCGTATTCTCTCGCTGCCTGAGTAAATATGCTACCAATTTCGGCTTCCCAGTCGGCAACCACTCGCCCTTGAAGCTCTCCAGTTAAAGGCTTTTGATTAAATAGATGAGATTCACCGTCAGGCTGCCACAAGTTAGCCACACTATTTGGCTCGACATCATTGCCAAAGCCTAAAAAGACGCAATCAAAATCCAAACTATTGGTAATCTTCTCTACCAAAGTCCCAAAATCAATAATTTGTGCATCAACCTGAATTCCAATCTTGCTCAAATCCCCTTTAATCTGCGAAAGCAGGGCTTCGACCGTCCGACTTCCAGAGTTGCCATTAATGGTAAACCGAACTCGATTGCCGCCCGAATCTAGAAGTTGACCTTGAGCATTGTATTTAAATCCTGCCGACTTTAGTAATTCTTTCGCCTTTTGCGGATTATAGTCATACGCTTTCAAGCCTTGTTGAGGAGACAAATAGTAAGGACTTTGAGTTGCAACCGGAGAGTCTTGAGGTTCTGCTAATCCTCGGTAAATGTTGTTGATCATGGCAGAACGATTGATGCCATAAGCAACGGCTTGCCGAAACTCAACGGTATTAAACCAGCGAGATTTAATCGGGTTGAGGAGCGGTTTACCATTGCGTTTTCCTTGATTCAGGTTAAATGCAATAAACGAAGTGCCCGCCGAAGTTCCGCCGTTGTAAATGGTGAAGTTTCCTCGCTTGTCTCCTGCCTTCAGTAGCTGAAAGGATGTTGGACCAATATCCAAAACATCTAAACTCCCCGACCGAAACTGAATCAGCGCGGTGTCACTTGATTCAACGATTTGCGACACAACTCGCTCAATGTAGGGAAGCTGGCGACCTTGTTCATCTTTACGCCAGTAGTAGGGATTGCGCTCGTAAACAATTCGTTGATTGGGATTGTAAGCCGCAATTCGGTAAGGACCATTCACCACAATCTCATTCGGATTCGTTCCCGTTCCCCACGTTGAAATAAATTTTGGGTTCCCTTTCGGATCGTTCTCAACAACGGCGCTTCGTAAAGCGTGGGCCGGTAAAATGGCAGACTGAGCAATGCTTCGCAGAAACGGAGAAAACGGCTCTGGTAACGTGAATTCAACTTGACGATCGCTAACTTTCTTCACAACAGGTAAAGCTCGTGATTCACCGATCGCAAAAACACTCCGAACATTTGTCGGAATTTTAGGATTAAAGTAAATATTTTTAAACGTAAAAATTACATCGTCTGCGGTTAATGGCTGTCCGTCTGACCACTTCAGCCCATCTCGCAGCGTAAAGACAAATTTGAGTTTATCGTCTGAAATCTTCCAGGACTCAGCCAAGCCAGGTTCTAGCACTCCCGCACCTGTTGTATCAATCAGTCCTGTGTAGGTATAACCAAAAATGTTGGGGGACGAATCGTTCATTGCATAGTTAAACGTTTTTGGTCCCGATCCCATCCGAGCAACAATTTGGGTGGTCTGTGCGGCTTGCGTTTTAAAGTCTTGGGGATTGCACGCCGCCACCGCGATCGCAATCCAACCCGCCAAAAACGCAAAGATCCAAAACCGCCAAAACCCTCGACCGGAAGCAGCAATCATATGTCGGATGCAAAAACGTCAAATTGTTCTTGATCTGTTCTACACCCTAAAGTGAATTTCTGGAAAATTACTGATCGATCAATCGATTAATTCGTTCTTGGAGTAAAACGTGAATGAACGACTTAAGCAGCATCACCCCCGACACTGCTGCAATGATGAATGCTGCCACCGCGCCGCCTGCATACGAAGCATTGGTTAGAAGTAGAACTCCAATGAGAGATGAGAACCCAGTCAGAGAGCCATAAATCAGTGTTTTGAGCGTCAGCTTGAGGACTTTGATCGAGCGATCGCGCTCCACCAGCTGCGACTGCATCTGCAATTCTCCCTGCACTAGCCGTTCTTCTAGCCGTCGAATAGCTTGCTGCGTCGAGTTGGGTTTTGTCAGTTGATACGTTACAAAACTTTTTGCTTGTCGCGCCAGTTCTCCCATTCCTCCCCCCTGCGACGCGGGAAGAGTTGCCAAACTTTTGACGAATGGCTTAGCGGCAGCGAGCAAGTTGTACTGCGGATCAAGATCTCGCGCCACACCATCTAAAGTCGTCAAGGCTTTGACAATAAAGGTCATTTTGGCGGGCAGGCGAAACGGCTGCTGCTCAAACACAGTGTATAACTCGTTTCTCAAGCTCTTAAATGCCTGCATCTCAATCGGCTTATCCGCAAATCGCTCGACTAAAACACTGACAATTCGCTTGATGGGAGCCATATCAGACGTCGGCTCGATCAAGCCCATATCAATCATCGTTCGGATCACCTGATCGGTGTCCTTCTTCAGCACAGCAAAAAAGGTCTGAACCATTTGATTCCGATTAATTGGCTGCACTTCTGCCATCATGCCGAAATCGTAAAAAATCAGCTTACCATCGTAGCTAACCGCCATATTTCCAGGGTGCGGATCGGCTTGGAAAAACCCATCTTGCAGCAATTGTTTAAGGTAAGCGCAAATACCTAAATGATTAATTTCTTTAGGGTCGAGCCCAATCGCCATCAAGCTTTGCCGATCGTTGACTTTGATTCCCGGCACATACTCCATCGTTAGCACGCGCCGAGTCGTATAGCGAGGATAAATTTTTGGAACCACTATGCGGGGATGATTGACAAAATTGTGACGAAAGCGATCGGCGTTCATCGCTTCCTGAACATAGTCAATCTCACGCGATAGAAGCTCTAAAAACTCCTGGTGCATCGCTTTGAGATCGTAGTGCTTCGCTACGGGAAAGAAGCGCGTGATCAGGTTCACCAATCGTCCCAGCGCTTGAAAATCGGTTTCAAATAGTTGCTCTAACCCCGGACGCTGAACCTTGACAACAACTTCTTCTCCGGTATGAAGTCGAGCGCGATGCACCTGTCCTAAACTGGCCGCCGCGATCGGAGTCTTCTCAAATTCCTGGTATAACGTCTGAAGCGGATTGCCAAGCTCTGACTCAATGATCGCGATCGCATGATCTGGGTCAAATCCCGGTACTCCATCCTGAAGCCGCCCTAACGCCTTGACATACTCTAGCGGCAGCAGGTCAGCGCGAGTCGAAAGCGCCTGCCCCAGTTTAATAAACGTTGGACCTAAATCAAGCAACGTACCAACTAGCCACTGAGCACGGCGATTTCGATGAGCTGAAGAAAGCGTTGTCGAGTTATGGTCGCACCACAAATAGTAGGCAAGCTTACTTACCGCCCTCGAAATGTCCACCTGCCGAGCCAGTGGAGATGATGAGTGCCGTTGCCAGCGTAACGATTGGGGTGCAGCCGTGGTTTGTAACATAACTTCAAGTATTATACCCAACCAAGGCGGGCAATTTGTAGTCAAATTTGATCGTATTGCCAAGCCTTCGAGATACAAAACTCGCAGGTCGAGGGTTAAATCCCCAATCTAGCTGCACTCTAAAGTGTGATTTCACACTCTGCATCACCTCAACAGGGTACGGATTAGCGATTGGCGTTGCCAAGCTCCGAAGGATCGCTCAACGCTTTGCCGCAGCAACGATCAAACGGGAAGCCGCTTTAATCTAGATCATTCACCGCATTGCCACGGTATTGATCAGCTACGAATTACAAATTATTTTTACTCACCAAGGTCAAGGTTTTGCGGCAACAAAATGGTAAAACAGGTTTCGTAAGATTGAGACCCATCCATTGGCAGACTTGAGGCTGTGATTGTTCCGTTTAGGTGCTGGACTAAACTCTTCACTAGAGCAAGCCCTAAGCCTGTACCTGAAACCGCATTTTTTGTCATTCCTTGACAGCGACGGAACTTATCAAAAATATGAGGTAGCTCTGCTTCAGAAATACCAGAGCCAGTATTTGACAACATCACTTGAATTCGTTGTCCAGGCAGCCCTGATATTTTCAGGAAGATAGTGCTATTCGGATCAGCATATTTTCCAGCGTTGGTCAGCAGTTCCAACAAAATTCGGTTAAAGCTCGCTACATCTGTATTAAACTTCGGCGATCGCGGCGGCAAGTCCATTTCTAATTTCAGACCCTTAAGCGCCCAACGCTGATGGAACGATTGCACCAAATCTTGAATCGCTGAATTAAGATTGACTTGCTGAAACTGGAAGGCAACCTGTTTCGTTTCTAATTCTTGCAGCGCTAATAAATCGTTGATCAGGCTGGTCTCTTGGGCACACTGCTGCTCCAAAATATTGAGATACTGCTGACGCCGCTCTGGCGATAAATTTGCTTCCCGCAGCATCCGAATTGCCAGCATCATGCTAGTAAGCGGTGTCCGCAGTTCATGACTTAGCGTACTGAGAAATTCATCCATTCGTTGATTCATTTCCCGTAGCTTCTCAATTTGCCGACGAGTAATCTCGTACAGCTTAGCTTGAAGCTCTAAGCTCTGCTGAAGCTGAGCTGTCCGCTCCTCAACGAGTGATTCAACTTGTCGAAGCGTCTCTTTTTGCAAAATTGCTGAACTCACTTGAGCCGCGACCAATTCAACGAGTTCGACTTCTTCTTGCAGCCAAGTCCGGGGTTGACGCTGCTGCAATGCAATGAACCCAAGTAGGCGACTTTTGCTCTCAAGCGGAACTAGCATCAAAGAAGCCATTGTTTCAGGATCGAAGATCGGAGCGATGCTAGTCGTCTCGGTCAGCGCCGGAAAAGCAGACTTGTTTGAGAAGGTGAGAAATTCCTCTGTGCTGTTGAGGGCTGTTTGGCAAATCACACACTCCGACGCCCAAAACGATTGGCTCAACGGCAGTACCGCCTCTAAGCCTTCCGAGCTAGACAGTTCTAACGAGCTGTGCTGCCAGTGGCAGTCGACGATCACTCTTGCTTTTGGAGGAACGCGATCGACAATTCGCAAGCTTTGCCTAGGATCCCAATACTTCAATCGCAATAAGAATGCACGTTCGGCTCCGAGCGCTTGTGCAGTTCCTCGAATGGCAAGTTCTGTAATTTGTGGCAGTTCAGCAGAATTTTGAATCGCCAACGTAACTTGTCGCAGTAACGTTTGGTACTGAGCTTGCCTGTGAACTCGTTGCTGCAATAAAATCTGCGAAATTGCAACGGCTACTTGATCAGCAATCGTGTTGAACGTATTTACTTCAGCTTCTGTCCAGTAGCCAGGCGAGCAATCAGAAACTGACATGAGCGATCCTTGGGAGCCTCGCAATAAGCTAACTACTGCATTCGTCTGACCTTGACACTGAGTTGCTAGACTAATTAGTGTTCCTGAGCTGTCGCCATGCTGTAGCTCTAGAGTAAATACATCAGTAGATTCCTCAAATCTGGCTGCGATTTTTTCAAGATTGCCTTCCGCACTAATCGCATGGTGATGAGATACGATTTCTGGCAATGTAGTGGCGATCTGCGAATTAGAAAACCAGTAGATCAACTGCTCAGACACGGTAGAGCTTGCTTGCACCGAAATAACACACCCTGCTGCGCTAAAGGTTTGGCTTAACGTTTCTGCAAGGCTAAACAAGGCACACACAGGCGCAGCGGTTGCTACAACTTGCATCAGCCGTCGCGCTGCCATCACCTCTAATGAGCTATGGCTAGACGGACTCGATAATGAGTGCGATGCCGTCGGCTCGACGGGATAGCTAGATAGCAAAGGTACATAATCAGATTGAACGAGAAGAATGTCTTCTCTAGGATTTAGGGAGTCCATGACTCGTCCTATTACTTCTTGCAATTCTGGCTGCGATCGCGAAATTCTTGCTTGCATCCTGTCATATGCCCGTGCTTACAGTACCTTCGAGTCAACTCACCTTCAAGTCAGGCTGGCAAAGTAGCTGTTAGCGACTAGAGAAAAGTTGGCATTGTTAAAGTTGGTACCTTTTTACCTACGCCTCTTTAGTCATGCTCCTTGCTTTCAGGTTACCGCGTGCAGACATGAAGAGTATCCGTAAATTCGCGTGATTGAAAACCTAAAAGACAAAATAAAGTCAGGAGGTGTAGGCGACGGGGAGAGACAGGGCATGAAGCGAAGTAGGACGTGAGAATAAAGCGGCGAAAATTGTTGGCTTTATTCGTTCTTTCGGCGTTGACATAGTACACTTGAACGGACATTAGGTGAATTACAGCAGGCGGTTTTGCCCATGAGCAGAGAGCATTCCCCTTCTTCTGGCGTCGTTGGCACGGTCAAAGGTCCGGGTGAAAACGGCAATCAGTATGTATTCATTACATCGGACAATCGTTATGTCAAGATTGGCGAGTATGTATACTACCAAGTTTCTGAAGCTGGAGAGCCGCGCAAAATTTTGGGCAAAATCTCGGATAGGCGATTGATTGATCACTTACCTGACCGTATTTTTGCAGATACAGAAATTAGCCCAGAAGCGATCGCGGCGCTTGTCGGATTTACATATGCCAATCCTGAGATTTACGAAGTCAGCGTTGATGTGATTGGCTATTTTCACACCGCACTGGGCTTTATGAATCCTCGCAAAACGCCTGATCCAGGGGCGAAGGTGCATTTAGCAGACGATGATATGTTGCGGCACATTCTTAACCGCAAGCAGCCGAGGGAAGTAGGAGCCGCACACATTGGGTCCTTGCTGCTAAGAGAAGGAGATGCCGTGCCGATCGCGCTTGATGTGAAAGAGCTGGTTAGCACGCACATGGCGATTTTGGCAGGCACAGGATCGGGGAAATCTTATACCGCAGGAGTCTTGGTCGAAGAACTGCTGTTGCCGCATAACCGGGCAGCAGTTCTAATTTTTGATCCGCACGGTGAGTATGGAACACTCACGGACATGCGAGGGCATCCTAGTTTTCAAACACCCGATGGCTATGCGCCAAAGGTAAAAGTGATGACGCCAGATGATATTAGAATTCGGGTGTCGTCATTGGATTATTACGATGTCTTGACGCTGCTGCCCGAGATGAGTGATCGTCAACAATCGATTCTTAACAAAGCCTATCGGTTGTTGCAGCGACACAAGAAAGGGGACTATCGCTGGGGCGTTCAAGACTTAATTGCGGCGGTGCGAGAAGCCGATATTCAAGTCGATGATGATGGTAATGAGAAATCTGGTTCGTCGGCTCCTGCGCTGGAGTGGAAATTAGAGCGGCTAGAGCGATCGCAGTACTTCCACCCGTTAGAACACAGCATTGGACCTAAAGAATTATTTGAACCGGGGCAAGTCACGGTTCTACAGATGAATGAGATCAGCCAGGAGGAACAGCAGGTCATTTGCGCCGCCGTTCTCCGGCAGACGAACCAAGCCCGGATGAACACTCACAAGGAACTAATTGCCAAAACAGACGAACATTATTTACCGTTCCCAGTTTTCATCCTATTAGAGGAAGCCCATCGATTCGCGCCTTCTAACGAACCTTCGCGCTGTAAAGCAGTGATCCGCACTATTCTTAGCGAAGGTCGAAAGTTTGGGCTAGGGGTGGGACTCATCACTCAACGCCCTGGAAAACTAGATTCGGATGTGCTGTCCCAATGCATGAGTCAGTTCATTATGCGAATTGTAAATCCAGTCGATCAAGATAGTTTGAAATATGGAGTTGAAGCCGCAGGGCGCGATTTGCTGAAAGAATTGCCTGCTTTAACTAAGGGGCAAATCATTGTGGCGGGAGCCTGTGTCAATACCCCAGTACTGTGTAAAGTGAGGCAGCGACTCACCAAACACGGCGGAGAAACGCTGGATGCGCCCGCCATGTGGCAAAGCCACTTCCAGGTTCACCACATTCAAGAACGCACTCTTGAAAGAGCGCCCGTCGCCGTTCCTAGTCGAGCAAAAACGGTTCGAGGGCGCAGTATTGATTAGAGGAGCATTTACTTCAAGCGTTCTAGAGTAGATTCTTTGTACTTGCGGTAGAGAACGGTGCGGTCTTGTGCGATCGCGCTCCGCTTATCGGATTTAGGAACAGATGCCATCAACTCAGATGCCTGTTCCCACAGCTTCGCAACGTCCTGTTTCTGTTGAGCCGTCTGAGCAGTTGTACCCATTTTAGAGGCTTTCTCAGCTAGCCGAACCGCAACAGCAAACGGATCTTGGGCCAGATTGGACTTCTTCACTCCCTGATCGCTTGAGGCTCTGTCCGATGCAGGAACCAACTTCTGCGCCGTGATCGCTAACTTAGACTGGAGCAATTGGGGAAAACTTCCAGTTTGCCAAGAATAGACACCCCAGCCTGCTGCTAACACGGCAGCACTGATTCCTAAACCGCCAAAGATCCCCTTAGCAAATAGGCGCTTTTCACGGGCAGCTTGAACCGATAGCGGCTTCCGAAAATCGTCTTTATAAGAAAACGCTTCGCGCCACTCTTCAGCGCTCCGGCGAAAAATATTTTTGCACTTAAGCGATATTTCTTTTGACCAGAGCACTTGTCCATCAGGATCGCGATGAATCTCATCTAGCCAAAGAAGCTGCTGCTCACGAACAATCCGGGAATTAATATTGACCCGCCGAATATTCTTTGGAGAAATTGATTCGAGAGTTTGGCGGATGCGATCGATTAAATAGGTTTGATCTAATTGTTCGGCGGTCGGTGCTTCGCACAGCAATTGCAACACGCCGTTTGCAAAAATAGCGCGAGTTCGCACTCCCGAATCCGCGAGTTTGTCATTGAGAACTTGGATGATAGCTGCAACACTGCCCTGATGAGCCTGTCGAAGGATGTCGTTCGCTGGATTCGCAATCATGAATTTAGCAGTAAACGATGAAAAGACCCTGCATTTGGAACCAATACGATAATATATCGCTTGATTTGACTTTACTAGATGAGAAATGGGAACCGCGACACGAATGAAGTATAGATTAGCTCGCAAAAAATGCAGAAATAATTTTTTGCCGCGACGTTAGAGGTCCATTTCCTAGTGCAAATGACGGTTGTCGTTGAAGCGCCGAATCTGCCAGAGGTCAGTATTAAAGCGGTTTTGGTTATCTAAATTCCAGCGCGATCGATCGAGCCAAAATTCAAATAAGGCGGTATTTCCGGCGCGCAGTCGCCATGAGCGATCGCTGCCTAGCAATTCTGCAATTAAATGCTGCAAAATCCAACTGTGGCTTACGATCCAAACTTGATCTCCATCTTTGTGAAGATTTAGTAAACGTTGTATAAATTTTCGAGCGCGATCGCGAGCGTCTTTCAGCGATTCTGCCTCAGGAATCTGAATCCAGTCCGAGGACGCTTCCAGTTTGCGACAGAACTCGGGATAGCGAGATTGTGCTTCTACCCAAGTCAGACCCTTGAAGACGCCGTTCTGAAATTCTTTGAGTTCTTCCGCGTATTTCAGCACGATCGGACGACGAATTGGTTTATCTTCTGGCGGGGTTTCGGTGGCGGAATCAATTAGATCGCTCACCGTTGAGGGCAAGGTTGCAGATTGAAACCCCGATAACAAAATTTCGGTTGTCTGAGCGGCACGTTTGAGCGGACTGCTGTAAACGTGACTCGGACGCCAAGAATCAGCTAATAAATGTTTTGATAACTTTTCGGCTTGCTGTCTGCCGAGATCCGATAACTCAAACTCCTCATGTCCCTGCATCCGTTTTTCAACGTTGCCTTGAGATTGGGCATGGCGGATGAAAAGGAGTTTTAAGACTTTAGGCATGGACGTGAAGGAGGGTTGAGGGATGGAGTTAAAAGATCGGTTGGGTGAATTTAAAGATGGGGAGTGAAAATTTTAGGTTCGCTTTTAGTAGGCTGACGTGATCGGTCAAAAGTGCAACTACAATTGCAAGAGAAGAGCCAAGAAAAGCTAGTTTGACCTATGACATTAGTTAAGTCCACAACGCGTCACATCCATATTTTCACAGCAGAAGTGCAAGATAACGAGCTAGTTCCTAGCAATAACGTAATGACGCTGGATGTTGATCCAGACAATGAGTTGAACTGGAACGATGACGCTTTGCAAAAGGTGTATCGCAAATTTGACGATCTCGTTGAGTCGTATGACGGACAAGATTTGACCGAGTATAACCTACGCAAAATTGGATCGGATCTCGAACATCTTGTACGATCGCTGCTCAATAAGGGCGAGATTTCTTACAACCTGAATAGCCGCGTGCTGAACTACAGCATGGGAATGCCGCGTCTCAATGTGGATGATACGACTCCGTAGACCCAATGTTGAAGTCTACTGATCGCATTGCTGTCCTCCTAAACGGAGGAATTCGGGGAACCCAAGGAAAGACGGGACTGGCACTGATTCGGTTTCGTTCTGATGCGATCGCAGTGGTGATTGACCAAGACTGTGCGCATGGATCGCTGCGATCGCTGACGAATATTGCTTGTGATGCGCCCATTGTTGCCTCAGTTTCTGAGGCTTTAGCCTATCAACCCAACGTTCTTGCGATCGGCATTGCGCCCTCTGGCGGAGCATTGCCCGACCAATGGCTACCCGAACTGAAGCAAGCCGTCGCATCGGGCTTATCAATTGTGAACGGCTTGCATACTCGTCTAGCTGACCTTCCCGAGCTTCAAGAATTGCTTCAACCGAGGCAGTGGATTTGGGATGTTCGACAAGAACCTCTGGGCTTAAACGTGGGAAGCGGACAAGCGCGATCGCTGCCCTGTCGAAGAGTTCTCACGGTGGGAACCGATATGAGCGTCGGCAAGATGTCTACCAGTTTGGCACTCGATCACGTCGGGCAAAAGCGAGGACTGCGATCGCGCTTCCTGGGCACTGGACAGGCAGGGATCATGATTGCAGGCGATGGGATTGCGCTAGATGCCGTCCGAGTCGATTTTGCGTCAGGAGCCGTGGAACAGTTGGTGATGCGCCACGGGAGAAATTACGAGATTTTGCACATTGAAGGACAGGGATCTCTGTTTAATCCTGCGTCAACTGCGACGCTGCCGTTACTTCGGGGAAGTCAACCTACTCATCTGATCTTGGTGCATCGGGCTGGGCAACTCCAGATTCGCAACTTTTCGCATGTATCGATTCCGCCGCTCAAGGATGTAGTGACGGTGTATGAAACAGTAGCGGCAGCTGGAGGATCGTTTGTTCCAGCAAAAGTAGCGGGAGTTGCTTTAAATACGGCGCATTTGGATCAGGATGCGGCGTTGAGTGCGATCGCAATCACTCAAGAAGAAACAGGGTTGCCTTGCACCGATCCAATCCGTTTTGGCGCAGAGGTACTGCTTGATGCCATTCTCGACCGTGAAGGGGATTAGACAAAAAAACTCCGAAATCTTGATCATTAAACTTCTGGAGTAACGAAGCGCAAAGTCCTCAAATCGGCACTCCAACGACTTTATGGCTTGCTACAACTATTTCAAAAGGCTCTCATATTCGTCGTGTTCACCGATCCAGAACCAATAGTAATCGTCACCCTCTTTCAAAGCCAGAACTCGATAGTCACCACTGATACGAGCAGACCAAAGTTTCTTACCGACCTTCTTAAAATGCAACGAGGGGTGAAGTGAATCTTCCTTCCAAAGTTTATAAGCTTTCCGCGCTTGCTCTTTCATGTCGGGTGACAATGCAGCGTACGCTTTCCAAAAATCAGCTGTTGCGAAGGACTTCACCCAAATCTCTCACATTGCCGTTTGCTATGTCTGCTTCGGCTTGAGCAATCAGGCGATCCAACTTACCTGACGCCAAATCCGCTTCAATTTGCTGATCCCACAGCTCATCAAGGTATTCCTGAAGCCATTTTGCAAGATTGCGGGCTTCTTCTTTTGGCAGTTGCTTGATCGCCGATTCAACCTCTAAGCGAGTGGTCATAAGCACTCCACGTTGCAAGAGCGTACTTGTATGACCACCAATTATAGCTTGGAGGTTAGCAGTGTTGAAACCATTTGAATGAGGATAAGGTAGCGGGCGCGATCGCAACGGCTCAAGAGGAAACAGGATTGCCTTGCACCGATCCAATTCGCTTTGGCGCAGAGGTACTGCTCGATGCGATTCTCGATCGTGAAACGACTTAAACAAAAACTCTGAAATCCCGACCGTTTAAGAAATCAAAGCTTTAAAGGTTTCACATATCATATGGGAGCGTACGGAGAAACACTCTCCTCGACCCGATTAGCCTGCGATCAAACACAATTCGGCTAAACCCTCGTATCACATAGCTTTATCGGTCTGGTTATTGCTTAATACTTCGAGATAGTTCTCTATCTTCTTTGCAAATTCGGCTTCCATAAAATTCAGTAGAAAATCCGAAACTGCCGTGCAAATGATATGTACATTTTTCGGCTGCATCCTTTTAGAATGAGCGCACAAGTGACCATGAGCGAAAATGTGCCGAATTGAAGCAGAAATGTAAGCCACGTTGCAACTGCTCAAGTCTCGACAATCACTTAATTTATTTCTCAACCTGAAATTCAACCGCTCGTGTAAAAAATCAAATAACAACTTCTTTTTGTCTTCTTCCACGAACTTCTGAATAACTTCTTCTGGCTTGTATGGCATCATCAAAGCCTCAAGTTCATCTAGTTGAACTGCTGAAATTTCAAGAAATCTTTCTAGGGCAGAATGCGTTAGAAAGACCTGAAAGAAAGCATCGTACCCTAGGACTGTTAATGGCGAATACTCATCAAGATTGATACTTCGGAAGTTTTTAGCGAGCTTAATTCTACTAGCAAATCGATTGATGTCTCCTGCACAAATCTTGGTTCCAAAGCCCATCATTGCTGGGTGGTGATTATGCTTAAGAAGCTCATGAAATTTAGCAAATCCCTGTAGTCCCACAATTTTTGTATCCTCATTTCACAGCTTAGATGGAAGTACAGTTGCTATTGCGATGTAAAAAGCCTGACTACATTGCTGCTGTGCTTGTTCCGTAAATCTCCGTAAGAGATAGGTTAAAGAACAATTAAAAATGCAGGAGTAGTAAAAACTCTGAACTTTTCACAGTAAAAAGTTCAGAGTTTCAAGAGTTTTAAGTGTTTATATGGGGGCGAAGGGACTTGAACCCTTACGACCTTGCGGTCAACGGATTTTCTTACTACTGTAGCTTTCACTACCACGCTTTCAGTTGGTTTCACCTTAAGCGTGTTTGTAGTCTGGACTATGCCTTTACCTTTTAGCGCACTGCACCAGTCAGGTAGGAGCCGTCTAGTCTCTACACTTTCTCTAGCAACGCGCTATCTGAGAGACAACGTATTGACCTAGAGCTTAGCTCGGCGTTGGCAGGTTAAAGCGTTCACCGAATTTGACTCCATTCACACAGAGCATTTCTGCTCAGGTGCTCAATTTATCTAAGTCCGTAGCGTCTACCATTCCGCCACGCCCCCAAGTTTGCTTCAGCTAAAGTACCAGAACCGAGCTTCAGACAAGCAAAGAGTCAGCACACGGCTTCCTTATTGCTAGTCGTAAGTCGACTTCGGACAAAGGCTGAGCTTTTACCTTGTTTATTTCACCATTAATTGAGCAACTTATCAACTTTTTACGAGTATTCGTTACGAGTATCCACGTCGTTGAGCAATCCTTCGGGGCTTGGCTTTGTCGATCGCAGCAGTCTCTAGGCTCTAAAATTCAGCATTCTGCGGTTCAGTAAAGATTCCTTACCCTGAAAAACGGTACGATAGGAAAGTTGCTACAGCAGTACAGCTATGCTTGTTGCTCTCTTATACTTAGCGCTTGGTGGTACTTATTTATTGGTAGTGCCCCTGATTCTATTTTTCTACCTACAGAAGCGTTGGTACGTTGCAAGTTCATTTGAACGAGCATTTATGTACTTCATGGTCTTTTTCTTCTTTCCGGGGCTGTTTGCGCTCTCGCCGTTTCTCAATTTCAGACCAAAGCGTCGTCAGATTGAGGCATAAGGAACGTCAATGCGTCGAATTGATGCGATCGCAATCACAATCGGGGTATTCCTTGCGGGTGGAGTGCCCTACTTTCTGCTGAAAGGCGCGGGTATCGATAGTCTTAGCGCTGGAATCTGGAGCCAACTACTGCTGGTCGGCGGATTGGTGGGCTGGCTAGCCAGTTACTTGTTCCGTGTGGTCAGCAAAGATATGACTTACAACCAGCAGTTAAAAGATTACGAGGACGCCGTGCTTCAGAAGCGCCTAGAAGAACTGACGCCAGAAGAGCTAGAAAAGCTTCAGGCGGAGGTTGAGCAGGAACGCAAAGGAAAGCCGGGTTCGTAATGAATGGGTATGTCTAGGAGCAAATTTACAGTACCCTACTGATCTACGCTTTCTAGAGGATAGCCATGACTTCAGTTTCTCAATGCTTCGAGCAGCTTCGAGATCACGCTCGATGTGCCCTGATTCCCTTTATTACGGCTGGCGATCCAGATTTGGGGACGACGGCAGAAGCATTACGAGTGCTCGATCGCAGTGGAGCTGATCTAATCGAGTTGGGTGTGCCTTACTCCGATCCGTTGGCGGATGGCCCGGTGATTCAGGCAGCGGCAACCCGATCGCTGCAACGAGGAACGCGCCTCGAAGATGTGCTTCAGTTGCTAAAAGACGTAACACCCGATCTGCGATCGCCGATTATCCTCTTCACGTACTACAACCCGATCCTGAATCGCGGTATTGAACGCTTTCTCAAAGAAATTTCGGAAGCGGGTGCAAAAGGATTAGTGGTTCCTGATCTACCGTTAGAAGAAGCAGACGCGCTGCTAAAACCCGCTAAAGACTATGGAATTGAATTAATTCTGCTGGTTGCACCGACAAGCTCGGCAGAGCGAATTGCCGCGATCGCGCAACAGTCTCAAGGATTTATCTATCTCGTCAGCACGACGGGTGTGACTGGAATGCGTGCCCAGATGCAATCTCGCGTGAAAGATTTGATTCTAGAACTGCGACAAGCGACAGATAAACCGATTGGTGTCGGGTTTGGAATTTCTCAACCCGACCAGGCCCACCAAGTCATGGAGTGGGGATCGGATGCAGTAATTGTAGGGAGCGCGTTTGTGAAGCGCTTATCGGAAGGAACACCAAAAGCAGGATTGGCTGCGATCGCGGAGTTTTGCCAAAGCTTAAGAAGCGCGATCGTATCCGAGTAACCATTCCAGTGAACATTTTTAGCTATGAAAAAGCGATCCAAGAAATTGGATCGCTTTTTCAATGTTGCATCTCAACGAATCAACAAAATTAGTTAGACGGTCATGATGTCTTTCTCTTTGTCAGCTAAAACCCGTTCGACTTCAGCCGTGTACTTGTCCGTTAGCTTCTGAATTTTGTCCTGCAAATCTTTCGATTCGTCTTCAGAAATTTCTTTTGCTTTCTCCTGCTTCTTCACCGCGTCCACACCATCCCGGCGAATGTTGCGAACCGACACTTTCCCTTCTTCAGCGTACTTAGCAGCAAGCTTCACAAGTTCTTTTCTACGATCACTCGTCAACGGGGGAATGTTCAGCCGAATGTTCGAGCCATCGTTGTTGGGCGTTAGACCAATATCTGACAACGAGATGGCTTTCTCGATGATATTCAAACTGCTGCGATCGTACGGTTGAATTTGAATCGTCGAAGCATCTGGCGTAGAAATGTTCGCCATTTGCTTCAGCGGTGTAGGCGCACCGTAGTATTCAACTACGATTTTATCGAGCAAACTCGAATTCGCTCGACCTGTCCGAATGGTATTAAAAGACCGTTGCGTGGCTTCGACCGCCTTTTGCATATGGTCTTCGACATCAGCAAACTTCACAAGAACCTCCGACAATCGTTCCGATCGATTCACCCATCACTGCCCGACGAACATTTCCTCTCACCGAGAGGTCAAATACAATGATGGGGATATCGTTATCTTTGCATAAAGAGATGGCAGTGCTGTCCATAACCTTCAGGTCGTTAGTGAGAACGTGAGCGTAGGTTAGGCTTTGAAAGCGTTTTGCTGCCGGATTCTTCGTCGGGTCAGAATCGTAGACTCCATCTACCTTTGTAGCTTTAAATAAGACATCTGCTCCAATCTCGGCGGCACGAAGGGCGGCGGTAGTGTCGGTGGTAAAGAACGGATTGCCTGACCCTGCGCCAAACACGACAACGCGACCTTTTTCGAGATGACGCATGGCGCGGCGACGAATGTAAGGTTCTGCCACTTCTTGCATGGCGATCGCAGTTTGTACCCGCGTCTGCACGTCAATTTGTTCGAGTGCATCTTGCAGGGCGATCGCGTTCATCACGGTCGCGATCATGCCGATATAGTCTGCGGTGGCGCGATCCATCCCAGCGGCTGCACCCTTGACGCCTCGAAAAATATTTCCGCCGCCGACGACGATCGCAACCTGGACTCCACTTTGGACGATTTCAGCAACTTCTTCAGCAATGCCATTGACGACGGCAGGATCAATCCCGTATGAAAGCTCTCCCATTAGAGCTTCCCCGCTAAGCTTTAGCAGAATCCGCCGATACGTGACTCCCATTGTATTTATTTTTCGTGATAGTTGTTCCCAACAAAGATAGCAGCAGATGGTAAATTTGTGGGGATTTCATCAGGTAGGCTTTAGGTTTTGTCAAGGTGTTTCGTTTGTGAAGATGCAACGTGCAGGTGTACGGTGAGTTGCGCTTTGAGTGTTGCCATTCATGCAAACTATTAAGATGAAGACCGTCAGACTTGCGAAGTGAAGGCAGCGAACGATTAGGAGATAAGGCAATGAGTCGAATTGTGTTAGCGACGATCGGATCGCTCGGTGATCTTCATCCCATGATTGCACTCGGCTTGGGTTTACAAGAACGAGGTCATGAGGTCGTCGTTGCCACTCATGCAGAATACCGTCCGACGATTGAAGCGTTGGGGTTCGAGTTTGGTGCGATGCGTCCTCATAACGCGGCGGAAAGTGAGCCTGCATTAATGGCACAACTGATGGACACCCGAACTGGAACTGAGTCTGTGGTGAAGGGACTGATGAGCGTCGTACGCGAAACCTATGCTGATTTGCTCGCTGCCGCGCAGAATGCAGACTTCATCATTGCAGGCGAAGTCGTTTACCCAGCTCGATCGGTGGCGGAGACGTTAGGCATTCCTTGGGCGATCGCGGAGTTATCGCCCATTTCGTTTCTCTCGGCTTACGATCTGCCCGTTTTTCCAGGATTGCCAGGGCTAACAGTCCTGCGATCGCTGCCTCCAGTCGTAACGCGCCGAGTCATTGATTCTGCAAATCTCGCCACTTGGAATTGGAGCAAACCGTTGCAGCAATTGCGCCAAGAACTCGGCTTACCTCCTGTCGGCAATCCAATTACGACAAGCAAATTCTCGCCTTATCTTGTTCTAGCGTTATTCTCTGCGGTGTTTGCGGCTCCGCAACCGGATTGGCCAGCAAGCACGGTTCAGCCAGGGTTTGTCTTCTACGATGGCAACTCAGAACTGACTCCAGAACTAAAAGAGTTTTTAGACGCGGGAGAGCCGCCGATCGTCTTTACGTTAGGTTCAGCAGCCGTTTTTGACCCCCGAAACTTCTATGGCGAAAGCATCGAAGCGGCGAAGCGATTAAATCGTCGTGCCGTTCTGCTGATTGGCAAGAATCCTCGACCGAGCGGACTAACTTCAGATATTGTTGCGTTTGATTATGCGCCTTACTCTGCGATTTTTTCTCGTGCCTGTGTTGTGGTACATCAAGGCGGCATCGGCACAACGGCGCAAGCGCTCAGAGCAGGCTGTCCAACCGTTGTGATGCCGTATAGTCACGATCAGCCAGATAACGCTGCCCGCTTAGAACGCTTGGGAACGTCGCGTACCATTCCACGTATCCGCTATCGGGCAGAGCGAGTGGTTAACGTACTGCGGGACGTGTTAGGTAATTCGCGCTATGCCAAGAATGCCGCCGCGATTCAACAAGTGATTAGCAGCGAAGACGGAGTAGGGGGGGCGTGTGATGCGATCGCGCAAACCTTGAATGCTCATAGGCACAACACGATAGAGAAGAGATGAGGGATAAAGTTTTTCTTACTTGTTCGTCCCTCTTTGCAAAGCGTTGCCGTAGGCTCTCCTGATTAACAACGCACTTAATTGACAGCGCATTAGCGTCCTCTCTTTCGGCGAATGAATTACGGTATAGTTGCCTACAACCAATCGGCACAACTCATCGATAGAGCGATTCTATGGCGGCGCTGAAACTTCCGGCTATTTTTGGATCTTTACTCAAACAGGATCGGCTTGGCGTGCAGCGAGCCGTGTTGCTTGCCACAATTTTCTTTTGCGGCCTCCTGCTGATCGGGATTCATCGTTACTTCACGTTCTACACATCCTATGATCAGGGACTGTTTAATCAGTTGTTCTGGAATAACTTGCATGGGCGATGGTTTCAAAGCTCGCTCACGTCGGCAAACTCAGTTGTAACGCTAGAAGATGGAGTCACGCCAACGGTTGCATTTGTCCATCTAGGACAGCATTTTGTTTTAGATTTTCTGCTGTGGCTGCCGTTGTACGCGCTGTTCCCTCATCCGGTCACGCTCATCGTGCTGCAAGTGGGACTGATGACAGCAGGCGGATTAGTCCTGTATGCCTTAGCCCGTCATTACCTCGCACCGCAACTATCGCTGTGGATTACCGGAAGTTATTACAGCGCGATCGCGGTCGTTAGTCCCACGCTCGCCAATTTTTACGAACACTGTCAGATTCCTTTATTTGCGTTTGGCGCACTGCTAGCACTGGAAAAGCAGCGCTGGATCTGGTTTTGGGTCTGTGCCGTGCTGATTTTGGGGATTCGAGAAGAAGCGGGAATTATTCTGTTTGGGATTGGCGTGTATCTGATGCTGAGCCGTCGCCATGTGTGGCTTGGCGCGGCGGTTTGCGTGGTGAGTTTTAGCTACATGATGATTGTCACCAATGCGATTTTGCCGAACCTCGCACCCGACAGTTCGCGGCTGTATTTAGCAAAGCGGTTTTCACAGTATGTTGATTCGCCCAGTCCTTCGACGCTGGAAGTACTGTGGGGCATGATTACTCATCCCGGACAACTCTTATCGAGCGTGTTTTTACCCCTCGATCGCAGAATTAGCTATCTGGTGGGTCATTGGCTTCCACTTGCCTTTGTCCCTGCCGTTTCGGGAGTATCTTGGGTCGTGGCAGGCTTTCCGCTTCTGTCGCTGATGTCGCAGAAGGGAGTATCCGCACTTTCGATTCAATTGCGCTACGCGATCGCGGTGGTTCCGGGCATCTTCTACGGCGCGATCCTCTGGTGGTCGCTTCACCCAGAACGGTTTACACCCAAGTTTCAGAAATTTTGGAAAGCGTGCATTGTTCTGTCATTTGTAGTGATTTTGACCAGCAATCCGAATCGATCGCTGTCATTTATCATTCCAGATTCAATTCGTCCGTGGGTGTTTGTGCCGATTACACGGCAGTGGGAACACGCCAGCCATATCAATACTTTACTAAAACGAATTCCGAGCGATGTGAGTGTCTCTGCGACAACATACATTATTCCGCAAGTCTCGACGCGGCGGGCAGTCGTGAGATTGCCACGAGTCGAGCTTTATGATGACCGGGGCGAGAAGATTTCAGTGGACTATGCGATCGCGGATATTTGGCAACTTGCCGAGTACAGCAAAGCTTTTCCTGACAGTCGATCGGCACTCAGCACGACGGTTCCACAAATCGAAAAACTCCTCGCTGAAAACCAGTACGGGCTGCTTCAGGTTGAAGATGGCGTTGTTTTGCTTGCAAAGAGCCAGCCGTCTGATCCTCAAGCGCTGAGCCAATGGTCGCTCTTACTAAATCAAATCCGTTCCTAGAAGGAAGCTGTCAAATTAAATTACAGGCGGCTCCTCCGTCTTTTCCTGTATCGTAATTTATGTGTTCTAGTCAACCTGCGGTGTGATAGGCTGCCACCTTCAGCAGGAAGGACGGCAAATGAAGAAACCAATGTACCGTAGCATCTCTTGGTGAACCGACTGTGAGTAATTATCCGAAGGCAAGACAAACTCCTCCGATAGAGCGTCGCACCGCGAATCATTCACTGTCTACTCGCTTCAGTGCAACGGGACAGGTATCGGTCATTTTGCCCGTCTATAACGAACAAGCGTCTATTCAAAAAACCTTTGAAGCGTTGCTGCGCTACCTGCCGGATCATCCAAATTACAAGTTTATTTTCGTCAATGATGGATCATGCGATCGCACCAAAGAAATTTTGGCAGCCGGGCTGTATGCCACCAAAGCCAGACGAATTGAACTGTTGTCCTATAGCCCTCGTGCGGGCAAAGGATATGCGGTGCGACGCGGCGTGGAATATACCGATAGCGATATTATTTGCTACTTAGATGGCGACCTGAGCTACTCATTAGATCACTTAGATGGATTGGTTGAAAAGCTGCGCTCGTGTGATGTCGCGATCGGCGATCGAACCCTAGCGAGAGGCAATGGTAAGGAACTAAAGCTGAAGCGCAAACTTGCTGGAAAAGTTTCTAACTTTTTAGCGCGCCGCATTTTAAATCTTAACTACAGCGATATGCAGTCCGGCTTAGTCGGGTTTCGTGGGGACGCGGCCAGAAATCTGTTTGGCGCTCAAGAGCTAACGAATGCGGCGTTTGATGTGGAGCTGATTTATTTGGCGAAAAAGTGGGGCTATGCGATCGGCGAAATTCCAGCCAAAGTTTCTACTCGCTATCGGCTAAAACCATCAAACGTGAATCTGCTGCAAGATTCGATCCGAATGCTGATAGATTTGCTAAAGATTCGATTGAACGATTGTATGGGTTTGTACCGCTAATGTCTTGGTTAAATCTGCTGTCATTTGCTGGCATCTTTGCTCTGTGCGGCATTGCTTGGCTCGGGTCAGAAAATCGCCAGATTATTCCTTGGAAGGTGATTTTATGGGGAATTGGGCTACAGCTAGTCCTGGGATTGTTAATTTTTACATTTCCGATCACTCGTACCCTCGTGAGTGCCGTTAGCACCAGCGTGAATGCAATCTTAGATGCCACAGAAGAGGGCGCGCGATTTATCTTTGGTCCGTTGCTGGTTCCTAATCCCGCCACTCCATCGGGTCCAATTTTGATAGGGCGCTGGATTGCAAGAGCTGTGACGCCTCCCTATGTTCCGGTTCCGGGCGATCGCTTAAGTCCCGAAAACCTCAGCTTGGGCTACGTCTTTGCGTTTCGGGCATTGCCCTCCGTGATTTTCTTCTCTGCCTTGATGTCATTGCTCTATTATTTGAGGCTGATTCAGCCTGTTGTTCAAGCGTTTGCCAAGCTATTTCGGCGAACCATGAATCTGAGCGGTGCAGAAGCGCTCAGCGGCGCAACGAATATTTTTGTCGGGATTGAATCGGCGCTTGTGGTTCGCCCGTTTTTAGCAGACATGACTCGTAGTGAACTCTGCGCGATTCTCACGGCCTGCTACGGTAGTATTGCTTCAACTGTGTTAGCGCTGTATGCCGGGCTGTTGCGTCCGACGTTTCCAAATATTACAGGACATTTGGTTTCCGCCTCGATTATGGCGATTCCTGCCTGTTTTGTGATGTCTAAATTGTTGGTTCCTGAAATAGAAGTACCAAAGACTTTAGGCAGTCTGCCCGAAGAAAAGATTGACGAGAGCGATGATAAACCAGCTGAATCCATCAATGCGATGGAGAGCGTGATTGTCGGGGCAATGGAAGGGGTGAAGTTGGCCATTGCGATCGCGGCTCTACTCATTGCGATTCTCGGACTGATTGCCTTAGTCAATCTCTTCTTTGGTAATCTTGCGTCTCTCGCAAACAGCAATAGTTTAATTTTGCGGCGGATTGGCTTAATTTTCCAAGTGATCACCCTGCAAAACATTATGGGAGCGCTGTTTTTGCCGCTCACCTTTCTCACAGGCATTTCGCGAAATTGGAATGAACTCTGGCAGGCGTCGGTGTTGATTGGTAGCCGATTGATTACGACCGAAGTGCCGTCCTATCAACAGCTTGCGGTTCTAGCAAGTCAGGGCGTGATTAGCGATCGCGGTTTGCTGATTGTCAGTTACGCCCTGTGCGGATTTGCTCACTTGCCCTCGGTCGGAATCTTTGTCGGCGGATTTTCGGTTTTGATTCCATCGCGCCGCAGAGATTTGAGCGAATTAGGCTGGAAAGCACTGTGGGCGGCGACGTTAGCGACGCTGATGATCGGCTGTGTCGCGGGCGTGTTTTATTTTGGTAATGCATCGGTACTAAGAGGGTAGGAGTCATGAAATCGAGACGCCGTTGGATGATTGGATGCGCTGTAGGTGCGATCGTGGCTGTTGCGTTGTGGATGGGTCGCCCTGTTTCTGTGATTGCTCAGTCGCCCTCGCCGTCCCCCAGTGGTGGGATAGGCGTCCCTGTCGAGCCGATCCCGGTTGATCCGAGTCTGCCCAACCCACGCCCCCCAATTCCGACTGCTTCACCGTCTGCCTCTCCATCCCCAAGCGCTTCTATCACGCCAATTCCGACGATTACGCCAGTTCCCATTGCACCAGGAGGCATTCCCTCGGCTCCGTTGCCTGCTGCTCCGACGGCGACTCCATTACCCCTAGGCGGAGAGTATCAAGATCCGAGTGGACAATTTAAGGTTGGCATTCTTAAAGATTTTAAGGTGAGTCCGTTGGCAGGTTCGGTGTTGGTCGAGTCGCCCGATGGTAACTTGGCCTATACGGTGCAGGTGCAGCCTCAGGCGCAGTTAGGCGTTGCGGGTGGACTACTGCCTAACGATGCCTTGGTTAGGATCGTGCAGAACGCGTTTAAGCAGGGCGAAGGCTTTGCCACGGGAGAAGTGCGATCGATTCCGGGCGGACTGCAACTCGACTGGACAGGAAATCTAACGATCGCGGGGCAAACTCAACCCGTGGGCGGTGTGATTCTATCGCGTCAGGTGCGGGATAGCGTGTTACTGCTGCTGATTGCGGCAACAGAATCAGGCGGCGATCGCGTGTTAGGTGCGGCATCTGCATTAGTAGATGGCTTTCAATCGCTTCGCTAAATCTTATTGCGGCGCAGTCAAAGGCTGCAATAGCCGCTTTCTTGATCGAGGAATCGCAAACGCTAATGCGATCGCATAGGCCAACATTCCGTTACTGTTGGTGAATGGGGGTACAAACAGCGGTAGAAGCAGAATAAATTTACCGAGATGATTCGCTTTACCAAACAAGTAGACGAATAGCGGAATATACCAAACAATTCCTGTGATCCAGGGTTTGGGATTGAAAAGATTAATGCTGTTGATCATGGCAAAAAACTGAAATTCGAGCGTATCTCGCCGGAGATAATAGAGTAGGAGGGCAAATGCGATCGCGCCCACAATCATTGATGCTACTGGGCTATGGCGTAAAAACGGATTCATGTAGCCGTTGACGAAATCGTGGGTCACTCGCAATCCTCGACTATCGACCGATGTAACGACTCGATTGAGGGTGTTTTGTCCATGCGTGCTAATGGGCACTGAACTCGTAAGTCTGCCAAACACCTCAGGTAAGATTCGTTGCACGTAATGAACGTAAATAGACGAATTGAAATAGGTAAGCGGCGCTAAAAGGAACGCCATAATAAATCCCACTCCATAAGCAACTAGTTTGTACTCTCGCTTAATTAGAAAGTAAACTAGCGCAATTCCGGGGAATAGTTTGATGCAAAACGATATCGCGATTAGAAAAGCGGGCAAAACTTTTTGTCTTGACTGCTGATAAATCAGAAAACTTAAGACCGTGAGATAACAAACAAGAATGTCGATTTGTCCACGTTCAAAGGTAGCAAAAACAGGAAAACTAGTCATTGCAAAGAGTAAGGGTTCGCCCTGAATCACAAAATTACTCTGCTTGACTAATTCAAATAAAAGCAACCATAAAACAATCAAAATAACAACGCTGTAAACAATTTTCGCTGTCATGTAAGGCATTACCGCAAGCGGCGCAAATAAAAACGCTGCGATCGGTAGATAAATAAATCCTGAACCGGGCGAGTCATTTGCATTGACTGGCGTGTAGAACTCAGGATATTGATTGACATGGTTGAAGTAAGGATCTAATCCATACAAAATTGACTTACCCGCAATGTAATAAGGACGAAGATCGATTTGATACGACTCTAAAACTAGATAAACAATCAATGCAGACGGTAAGAGATAAATGAAGTATTCGCGAATGAAGCGAAGCAACGGAAATCGAGGTGCAGAAGCCATAAATTCAGTCGTCTTCTCAACGATCAATGACGCAGAACGAAGCTTACTCTAACCCACAACTTTGTTCAAATTGTTGTTCAAAGTGGGGATGATTTGCGAAGCGTTGCCGTAGGGGTTCCTTCTCGCAAAGTGGATCGAAGACCTCCCTTCTTACAAAGCCTTGCCCACAGCGATCCTCCATTAATAACTAATGACAATTCTCCATCCCGTCCCCCCCTTCTGATACCATTAGGGGTTCTGACATTACTTGACTCGCTGGAAGGAGACCCTATGGCTCGGATGTACTACGACGCTGATGCCAACTTAGATTTACTGGCTGGAAAAACGATCGCGATTATCGGTTACGGCTCTCAGGGGCACGCTCACGCCCTCAACCTCAAAGACAGCGGCATGAACGTCATTGTAGGACTGTATCCGGGCAGCAAGTCTGCTGTCAAAGCCAAAGACGCGGGCTTGACCGTTCACAGTGTTGCTGATGCAACCAAAGCGGCTGACTTTATCATGATTTTGCTGCCAGACGAAGTGCAGCGATCGGTCTATACGAATGAGATTGAACCGAATTTATCAGCAGGAAATGTGCTGGCATTTGCTCACGGCTTTAACATCAACTACGCTCAGATCGTTCCTCCGGCGGAAGTTGACGTAGTCATGGTGGCCCCCAAAGGGCCTGGGCATTTGGTGCGCCGCACGTATGAGCAAGGACAAGGTGTGCCTGCGCTGATTGCGGTGTATCAAGATGCGACGGGTCAAGCTCGCGATCGCGCAATGGCATATGCAAAAGGAATCGGTGGCACACGGGGCGGCGTTCTCGAAACGACGTTCCGGGAAGAAACCGAAACCGATCTGTTTGGTGAACAGGTGGTGTTGTGCGGCGGTCTGAGCGCGTTGATCAAAGCCGGATTTGAAACGCTAGTGGAAGCGGGTTATCAGCCAGAACTCGCGTATTTCGAGTGTTTGCATGAAGTGAAGCTGATTGTCGATCTGATTGTCGAAGGTGGTTTAGCCACGATGCGCGACAGTATTTCTAACACGGCTGAGTACGGCGATCTGACTCGCGGCCCTCGAATTGTCACGAATGACACTCGCGCAGAGATGCGGAAAATTCTAAGCGAAATTCAAACGGGACAGTTTGCCCGTGAGTTTGTGTTAGAAAATCAGTCGGGTAAAGCTGGATTCCACGCGATGCGCCGCCGAGAAGCCGAACATCAAATCGAAGAAGTCGGCAAGGATTTGCGATCGATGTTTAGCTGGCTCAAAAAAGCATAGTTAGGTTGGCAGCGGATTTAGCAGCAGATTAACAAATGATCTTATCCGTTAATTTGGTTACTAAATCCGCTGCTAGCGCTAGGGATTAGCAGATTTGCCTTGTTTTTCAACGCGATCAATCGCATCATTCGTTCGTTTGTGAGGGTTGGTTTTGGGTCGCCAAGCGGGAAACAACCCAACCAATGCGGTGTCGATCGCGCTTCGCGTCTGCAAACTGTAGCGCCCGATCGCAGATGGTAAAAACTGATCGCCAAACCCCACGTAAATCAAACCGAGAAGTAGTATCAACGCAAACGGGAACTTGGAACGCATAGCTCAATTACAGACGATATTGGGAGTTTACCCATCCACCAGTTTTTAGAACGCGCTGAAGAAAGTTGCTGCACTTTGAGGATTTCGTGACACGATCTGCGGATAACGTGATTGATTACACAATTGATTACCCATCCCGTTATTCATTATCTGTAGGTGCGTTCTATGACGATGCGTTTTCTCGGATTGCTGCTTATTTTGGCAGGAGTAGTTACTCCACTTCACGACTTGGCCTTGGCTCAAACTTCTCAAAGCGAGTATCGGGTTCGTCCTAAAAAGCGACATTCCCCTAAAAATACAAGCAGCGCTCTACTGCCGTTTTTTGATCAAACCAGTAATCCGGTTTCGGTCGGCGTACCTAAAAATCGTAAGGTCGATATCACGCCATCCGCACCGCAACTCAATTCGTTTGATCAGAAAGTGTTGGCAACGTGCGGAGCATTTGGCAGTCAGGTTGGTACGATCGCGCTTCGTCGTTTGTTTACAGAATCGCCAGAAGTGGTTCAGAAAATTAAGGCGGCGGTGGGCGGAGAACTGTTTGCTGGACGCCGGAGTGATAGTCAGTTTCAGGATGACCTGATTACGATTTGGTCCGATCGCAACGGGTTTAAACACATTTTTTGTGGTGAGATTCGCGGCTCACAAAAGATTGGCGGCTTGCATTTCAGGGGTCGCTATCTGCAACTGCAAACCGAAGGCATTGGCGGACGCTTGGCAAACAATTCGGGGGCAGAAGAAGTATTAGATGGAGAAATCTATACGCTAGGTGTTGAAGTTCGGCAAGGCAATCGGAGAATTCGAGATTCTAAGAAGGGATATTCTTACGTCAGCGATGCTCAAGATATTTTGGTTGAAGCAAGTCAAGCGTTTAAAGGATTTGCTGGCAGATCTGCTGGTAACGCGGCCTGCTTGTATACCGTTCAAGATCCTGATGCAAAGCAACCGTTTAAGGCAGTATTTGTAAAAACCAGCCGAGCGATCGTGACCTACTATCCCGACGCCACTCCCAACGCTGGTGATCCCGACTGTGGGGTTAGCAAGGGCTGACGTCCTCTAGAGGATCGAACGGGTTGCAAAGGTGGGGCGATCGCTGGCCCACGGTTGCGCCTGTTCGATCTGTGCCGCTAACGATAGAAGGGTTCCATCCCCTGCTGGACGCCCGACCAGTTGCACGCCAATCGGTAGCCCACGCTCATCGAATCCGGCGGGGATGCTGATCGCGGGTTGACCGCTCATATTAAAGGGCGGCAATGGTGCAATCCATCGAATGATTTGGTCGAGCGTCTGCACGGGGCTTAGCTGTTTCCATTCGCCGACGCGGATCACCGGGGCCATAAACGTTGGAGTGAGCAGCACATCAAACGGCTCACACAGTTGCACCAAGCGACGGGCAGAGGTTTGGACTTGGTGCGTTGCCCTAACATAACGAGCAGCAGTCGTAAATTTTGCTCTCCACCAGAGCCAGCGATTTACTTTCTCTAGGAAGAATGGTGGAACGCCAACATCGGTTTGAGTCCGCCACAGGATGATGAATGGCTCTACCATATCGCCTAAGTTAACGATCGCAGGCTCAACCTTATGCCCCAACCCCTCCAACAGCCGAGCCATCTTTTCCACTGCCGCCACACATTCTGGATCAGCTTCTCCCACTGGCTCGATGGTTGTCACTACCCCAATTTTTAACGGTTGCGGCGATCGCTGAGTCATTGCTAAAAACGATGGCTCAGGATTGGGCAACCAGTATGGGTCGCCTGTAACGTACCCGGCGGTGATATCCATGAACGCTGCCAAATCTGCAACCGTACGGGCGATCGGCCCATTCGTCGCGCAGCCCGCTAAATGTTCGCCAATTGGGGCTTGAGAAATGCGTCCTCGTGAGGGCTTTAAGCCCACTAATCCACAGCAAGACGCTGGGCCTCGCACCGACCCGCCACCGTCTGACCCTTGAGCGATCGCGCACAATCCTGCCGCCACTGCTGCCGCCGACCCACCGCTAGAACCCCCAGGCGTGTAGTCAAGATTCCAGGGATTGCGGGCGGGTGGAAAGCCTGGTGGCTCTGTGTAGGGAAACGAACCCAATTGGGACGTTGCAGTTTTGCCAAGTAAAATTCCACCCGCCGCTTTCAGTTTGATGTAGGTCACGTCATCCAGTTCGGCTACCCGCTTTTTAATAATGCTGAGGCCGTAGGAACACGGAATGCCTTTTACCGGATTGAGATCTTTGATGGCGATCGGCACGCCAAATAGAGGCGGCAATTCTGAATCCTGCATCATCTGTTCGGTTTTTGCTGCGGCATCTTGCAGGGCAAGCTCTGCCGTCACCGTGTAAAAACTGCCTAAATGAGGATTGAATTGCTCAATGCGATCGAGGTAAAGCTGCGTTAGCTCTAGAGGAGAAATCTGTTTTTCTCGAATCAGTCGTGCTTGTTCTAGAGCTGAGGAAAATGCTAGGTCCAAATCCATGAATGCTATCCCAGAGGCAGAAGGTTTCTATTATGTAAAGCAAATAATATATTTACGTTTATATTTAAGTCGTCTATTGGATCTTGACACGAGTTTCTAGCGTAAATCGCAGACTTTGCAAAACGGTCTCTGATTAGCGGGATAAAGCTTCGTGAAATCGCAGTAGACTTTTTTGCAGCGAATAATCGCAGAGGGGTTACCTGTGGATTTAGGAACGAGCGAAACAATTACCCATCTTTCACAAACATCGCCAGAGCCGATCACGGGAACCGAATCTGTTATTTCATATGGCAAAGAACCCGAATCCCGGTTGTCTAAACCCGAAATTCGCCAGAGCTTACGCGCCTCTACGCTAGACGGAATTTTTGCGACGGTATTCTCAAATGTGGCGGGGGGAGTTCTGCTCAGCAATTTTTTGGTCGAGCTACACGCGAATCCGACGGAGGTTGGCATGTTAGCCTCGATTCCGATGCTGGCAAATTTGATGCAGCCCATCGGCGCTTATTTTGGCGATCGCTCTACGAGTCGTCACAACTATTGCTTATGGATTTATGCTCCAGCGCGTTTGGTCTGGCTGCTGCTGGTCGTTGGCATCGCCTTATTTAGCTACGGCAAAATCGATTCCCACGTACTGATTATTTGGACGCTGGCGATCGTATTTGTCACTCACGTTATGGGCGCATTTGGCAGCGCGTCTTGGCTAAGTTGGATGGCAGCATTAGTGCCCCGCCGCCTTAGAGGACGCTATTTTAGTATTCGCAACAGTGCGGCTAATCTGACGTGTTTAATTTCGATTCCGTTCGCCGGATTTATGGTGTCGTTGTTTCCAGACGGATCAATTGAAGGGTATGGGATAATCCTGTTTCTCGGAGTTCTGATCGGGTTACTTAGTCTAGCGTTTCAGTGGGGGATGGTGGATGTGAATCCTCGCCAACTACATGAATTGCAAGACGCGGAGTCGGCGGCTTCTATTTCTAGCCTTTCTTCTGGTGAAAAAGAGAACTCCAGTAGCGAGGTGGAGTCGAGTGAAGAGAACTCTAATGAATTGTCAGTGGCAAGTCAGTCTCCAGTTCTAGCTATCCTAAAGGACAAAAATTTCTTACGCTTTCTCCTTTACTTTGGCGTGTGGATGTTTTCGGTTAATTTGAGTGCGCCATTTTTTAACCTGTACATGCTAGATAACCTGGCGCTTGATGTTCGTTGGGTGACGCTCTACAACAGCCTAACGGCAGGTGCAAACTTGGTAATGCTAATCTTTTGGGGCAAATTGGCAGATCGAGTTGGAAATCGATTTTTGTTATTGACAGTTGGCGTATTGGTTGCAGCAACCCCGATTCTGTGGCTAGGAACGGGAACAGATGCGCTGTCGATCTGGCTCTGGTTACCGTTGCTGCATATTGTGGCAGGCGGAACGTGGGCTGCGATCGATCTGTGCAATAACAATATTCAACTGGAAGTTGCGCCGCTCAGAAATCAGTCTAGTTATTTTGCGATCGCCGCCGCGATCGCAGGAGTTAGCGGTGCGTTAGGAACAACGGTGGGTGGCGTCCTGGCTCAGTTTGCTAACTATGGTGGCTTGCCAGGACTATTTGCCCTCTCAAGCGGCACGAGATTGCTCGCGCTGTTGCCGTTAGTCTTTGTGCGAGAGAATCGGCAAACTTCGATAAGGCAAATGCTTTGGGCGCTATTGCCGTTGAAGGCTCAACCCGAAGATTCAGCCGAACCTGTTGAGGCAATTGATCCGATGCAAGGGTGACGCTTCACCTTCGTTAGGTTCAGTCAACAGGTTATTTAGTGATACACAGCTCGAATGTATTCGGTTAAGCGGAAGCCATCTCCATTTGAATGCTTCGCCACTGCAATAACTCGCCTTCCTGCTCGACGAATCTTTGAAACACAGACCTGTTTCTTGATTTTAGATAAGCGTTTCTCGATTTCAGGTATGCGTTTCTTGAGCTTGCATAAGTATTTCTTAATTCAAGTTAGCATTTCTTAGTTTTGGATACCGATTTCTCAATTTCAGGTATGTGTTCAAAGCATTTCGGTTTCCGTTAGCCGATTTCACTTACTCAAAGTCAAATTGATCAGTAGATTCTCGGTTATTCCAAAGAATGAATCGCTAAAAAATCCGTAATTTACCGAGCGATCGATAGGTTTATGGTGGCATTGTGCCGGGCATTTTGGCAGTATCCACCTTTTGAGAATGAAATACGTCTTATGGCACGTCTAAAGCGCAGTTCAACCAGTGTCGATAAAGCCGAGCGTCGAATAGCGGGTTTGAAGTCTATCAACCCAGAGCTTGACTTGGGTAAGGGTCTCACCATTAAAGCATTTGCAGAATCGATCGAAACCACACGCCAACGGGTAGCCGCTTACAACACAACACTTTCACGCCTAGATGCAGACCGCACCGCGATGCTAGAAGCTGAAAAAGTATTGATGGAAATCTCAGAAAAAATGCTGCTTGGCGTTGCTTTTCAGTACGGCAATGATAGCTCTGAATATGAAATGGCTGGCGGTGTTCGCAAAAGCCAGCGAAAGCGACGCACTCGGAAAGTCAGTGAGAAGGCAGTCAGTTAAGAGTAGTGTTGGAGACTTGTTGATCGACTTCAATGCCGAGTCGTAAAGACGCGATCAGTTGCTTCGCAGCACCGAAGGCGTCGCGTCTTTACAAGAGGGATTTTTTCATCCCTTATCCCTTTTTAAATGCATTGATCCCAATTTGACAGATTGCTAGTTGCTCTGCTCAATTAGCTGTTCTACAAACTGATACAATTCCGTTTCTGATTGGTCTTCTAACTGCAAGTCCTTCAGGTCAATCAAACCTTTTGCTAAATCCGTCGCTCGTTTTTTATACGTGTTATTTGCCGCTAATAAATCGGTAAAGACTTCTTGTTCGACCTGGACTCGACTCGCATCTTCCGCTAAAGGTGTGGCGTACTCAAGTAAATCCACCTCGTATTTCAGCAAGAAAATTAGCGCTCCACTCAGCGTTTTTAGGTTTTGCTGAAGCTTTTTGATGTCTAACTCGAAGCGATCGAAGCCGACTGTTCCTTCAATTCGCAATTCCACCATCGGTTCAACAGCAGGATTGAGCTTCCCGGATTGAATCGCCGACTGAATGATTGCGATCGCGCCCTCCTCGATCTGCTGCGAACTCTCCTGTCCCGTCGCTTTGAGTTTTAGCCGAACTAGCGATCGCTGAAGATAGTTTGTTTTGAGTTCTGCCTGAATACCATCGGGCGTCAACTCGATCAGAAATGCACCGCGATCGTAGTTCGCTTCTTCAACGCTATTTGCCTCTAGCGAGCCAGGATTGAACACCCAATTCTGCTCAACATAGCTCTTGTGAATGTGTCCCAATCCCAAATAATCAACGCCAGCGTCTTTGAGCGGCAACAAGTCGCTATATTTCAGCGCTCCCTGATACCGCGCAATTTGTCCTTCTAACCCATGATGAAACAGCATTACCGTATGTCCTGGACTCGGCGGTAATTTGTAAATTGCTTCAGCCAACGACCCGATCGCGCGAGGGGCAGACGCACCATACCACTGAGATCCCAACACGCGGACGCCACAATCCAGATCGATGTATCCCCCCGCTTCACCGTCCCACATCTCATAGACGATGTCGCCGTCGGGCGATCGCTCTGGTTCCAGCAAAATCAGCAAATCATCGTCTGCTAAATATTTAATCCAATTGGTCTGAGTGCCGTAGGGTCGATTATCGTGATTTCCCTCGATTGCGATCGCTGGAATGTGATGCTCTTTCAGCATCTGCAAACAGAGTTTGGCTTGGTTCAGGATGTTGGGTTGAATGGTGCGATGCTCAAACAAATCGCCCGCAATCACCACAAAATCAACCGGAGGCACACCTTCAGTGTTGTGACCCACAGCATATTTGTCCAACACGTTTTCAAACGCTCGGTAAAAATCCTTCGTTCGTTCTTTGCTGTCGTAGCGATCGAACCCTAGATGAACGTCCGCTAAATGAAGAAAACGAGGCATAGCTGTTAAAGCAATGAGTACATAAGCATTAGTCTACCAATAGCCCCGCTTCTCTCCTCTTCCATATCCAACTCCTGCTCCCTCTCCCGCAAAAGAGGATTGGGGTAAGGGCTAACTCTTGTCTTATCTACCCAGACTCCTTACTAAGGTGTGGGAGATAAAGCTTTGAGTGGTATTCCGAGTCGTCGTTCTAGCTCTGTCTGAGGCTGAAACCCTGAAGTATCAGGAGCTTCAACTTCTGTAGGTGAAGCAACAGGTGTTTCTACTTTAGGTACGGCTGGAGTGGATATATCTTTAGAAGATGGCTCAACAGGTGCAGGAGTTTTAGCCGTAGGTCGAATGCTAGGCCCAGACGATGCCGTTGGCTTTGGACTGCTGAGTGTCGGACTGACTTCAGAAGAGACGTTCTCAGATGATTTGTTGGTCGTGTCAGCAGGCTTCGCGATCGTAGGATCTGGCTTAGTCGGTTCTGGCGATTTTAGAAGACGATCGACTAAACTATCGCGCGCGCCCTCATTGGCACTCGGTTCATTCGGCTTGTTATCTGCCGTTTCTTTCTTCTCTAAAATCTGTAACGGATCTTGAGGGTTAGGCGTTGGACTTGGAGTTGCTTTTGGAACCTCAAAGCTAGGTGTTGGAGTCGCTTTCGGAGCTTTAGTAGGACGGAAGCGATTAAAGAACCCTGCTTTTGGAGTGGGTTCGGGTGCGGGTGGTGCGGCAAGTTCAGGTAAGGTTGTCTCTGTAGCTTCAAGATCTTCTACAGGTGATGGATTGGTTGGAGCAGGCACACTAATCGGAGCTTTAACCGGAGCTTTTGTTGCTGACGGTTTAGGAACAGCTTTGTCGATCGCTTTTAACGCCTCAGAAGCTTCAGGCTTTGCAGCAGGCTTCGATAGCTTAGCAGGAGCGTCTTCTAACTCTTTGAACTTGTCATCGTAACGCTCCACTACTGAATCTTTAGAATCACTTGGTTTCGCTTCAGGTTCTACTGCTTTTTTAATTGCTTCAGCAGGCGGCTCAGGCAGGGCAGGTGCTGGAGAAGATTTTGCACCGGGGCGGAACCGATTGAAAAACCCACCTTTTGGTGTTTCTTTTATCGGAGGAACTACAGGTGCTGGCTCCTTCACTTCAGGCACTTCAACAGCAGGAACAGCTTCTGGCTCCTTGACCTCTACCTTTTTAGGTTCTAACTCCTTCGCTTTTATAACTTTTGGTATTTCAGGAGTTTTGTTTTCTGTCGTCTCTGAAGGTTTAGATGGCTCTTCAGGGTTTATAAGCTTCGGTGCTTCACTTGGAGCAGGAGTCGCCTTTGAGTCTGATTTCTCAGTACCAGAACGGAAGCGATTGAAGAATCCGCCTTTAGGTTTCTTACTAGATTGACTTTCCGGTGCTGGCGCAAGCGGAGTTTCTTTCTCAGGAACGTTTTCAGGTTCGGCAGGCAGCTTTTCAGTTGCTTCTGGCAGAGGAACCACTGGAACAAGCGGGCTTTTGTTGTTTACCTGCGGCAGAGGAACTACTGGAGCAATATCAGGAGCAGGCGTTACCTCAAGGCTAGGAGCAGGTTTTAGAGTTGGAACCTCTGGTGTTTTTGGCTCGGACGGTTTGTAATTTGGGTCAACAATACTCCGGGCAGCATCAAATGATAAATCGCCTCGCACGAGTTTAGATAAGGCATCGTTGCCACCCGACTCGTAAGTGAAGATTCGCGCCGTATTGTTGTAAACGTTTTGAATTGCGTTGCCGTTCTCATCGATGTATTCTAGCTGAACCCAATTTTTGCCAGGTTCAAAGCCCTTTAAATAGATCGGTTGCCAGCGATCGAGGATAAAACTACTGCCATTTACCGTTGCTTTGATTCGCCAGTCGGCAATCTCATCTTTCTTGTCCTCTTGAGCGACAAAGTGAAGCGGTGCATTCGTGAGATAGAAATCTAGCATAATTGGCTCTGCGCCATAGCTTCCTTGGGGACGGCTATAGGTTAGAAGCGGCTGATCAGCACTAGGATTATTGTCCGGCGTCTTGGTAAAAACGTGAAAGGTCGTTTGGGCGTAAGCGCCTTCGTTCTTGAAGCTTTCGTGCCAAGGACGACTTGCAAAAGCACGAACTGTGTGCGTTCCTGCGGCAAGATCTTTTAGAACAACAGGTTTGCTGATATCGTAAACCGCTTGGTAAGGCTGATCATCTAAGAAAAGATGAATATGAGGACCTAAGCCTAGTTTTTCATCTTTAAATACAGGTAGATCCTGGACTTGAAACTTGATCGACACAGTATTGTCGTTTAAGACTTCGTCGGAGCGGGGACTTGCGATCGTAAGCTGCGGCTGGTACTGATCCAACACGTCCTTTAGCTGCCCAATCACCTCTGGAGGCGACACTTCCGAAATCTTTCCAGAAATCTTTGTGGGTGCGGGCTTTAGTTTCGACACACCAGTGCGCCCTACGCTAATCGCTTCTGGCGGAATCGCTGCCGGAGCAGACCCTCCACAGCCCCACAAACTTACTGTCATTGCCAACACTAAAGAGAGTGAAAGCATCCGAGTTTTGCGCCAGCGCGTGATCCCAAACACCAAACCGTACTCCTAATAACAGTCAACACTCCGAGAAGACCCAAGTCATTCGACAGGAACAGCTTGCGATTTCTCGATTTTCTAGCCATCCATACGGAACTATAGCGGAAAAACTCGGTCTGCCTGTGGGAAATTCAGAGAACGTAAAGCGGCGTTGCGCGTTTACAAATCGTTTCACAACGTTTTATTAATAATCAGATAAAAGAAATATCAATTCCACTTATGGGGTTTAAGTTCAACGTTCGACTTTTAAGGAATATTAACTTCAGTAAAAACCTCTTGACTTTATTGCCGTTTATCCAAGCGTAAATCTTGAAATGGAGTGCGATCGCTTCCCAAGCCCCGTAAGGATCCCGGAACTTTGAATTATTGTTAAATCCATCAGAAAAGGCTTAACAGACCACCCTATAATGACTCGAGTGAGAACCCACAAAAGCGGCATCCACCATAATTTCACCTTCTGAAAATATTTTGGATGTTTCTTGTATCTCAAACTGAACCTGAATCCCATATGCCATCCCTAGCTGGATCGATCTGCTGGGCGGCGTTTAAGTATCAGGTTGCTCACTAACGAGTGGTAAACGGTTTGAGATACTCGCCCAAGTGTGCGGATTCCTCGTTCCTTGTCTAGAGAGAGGAGAGTCTCAATGACAATTAGCCCACCGGAGCGTGAGGCAAAGGTACGGGTTGTCGTCGATAAGGATCCCACTCCAACTTCTTTTGAGAAGTGGGGGCAACCGGGTCATTTCGATCGCGCCCTATCCAAAGGTCCTAAAACCACCACCTGGATTTGGAACCTACACGCCAACGCTCATGATTTCGATAGTCACACAAGCGACTTAGAAGACGTTTCACGTAAGATCTTTAGCGCTCACTTCGGTCATTTGGCAGTCGTGTTCATCTGGCTCAGTGGCATGTATTTCCATGGCGCTAAGTTTTCAAACTATGAAGCATGGCTCGCCGACCCGCTAGGAGTCAAACCCAGCGCCCAGGTTGTGTGGGACATCTTCGGTCAAGAAATTCTCAACGCGGATGTCGGCGGCGGCTTCCGTGGCATTCAAATTACTTCTGGATTCTTCCAACTGTGGCGTGCAGCTGGCTTTACAAACACCTTCCAGCTTTATGTGACGGCTATCGGCGGTCTGGTGATGGCTGGTCTCATGCTGTTTGCAGGCTGGTTCCATTATCACAAGCGCGCTCCTAAGCTGGAGTGGTTCCAGAATGTGGAGTCGATGCTGAACCACCACCTATCCGGTCTGTTTGGACTGGGTTCGCTGGCTTGGGCAGGACACCAAATTCACGTTGCGTTGCCCATCAACGAATTGCTGGATCGTGGCGTTCCTGCGGATCGGATTCCTCTGCCTCATGAGTTCATTTTGAATCCTCAACTGATGGCAGACATCTATCCCAGCTTCGCGAAAGGCTTGGTTCCGTTCTTTACCCTGAACTGGGGTGAGTACGCTGACTTCCTCACCTTCAAAGGTGGTCTGAATCCTGTAACTGGCGGCTTATGGCTGACAGATAGCGCGCATCACCACTTAGCGATCGCGGTGCTGTTCATCATTGCCGGTCACATGTACCGCACCAACTGGGGTATCGGACACAGCATCAAGGAAATTCATGAGGCTCACAAAGGTCCTTTCACTGGCGAAGGCCACAAGGGGATTTATGAGAACCTAACCACTTCTTGGCATGCTCAATTGTCAATCAACTTGGCAGCAGTCGGCTCTCTGAGCATTATTGTTGCTCAGCACATGTACTCGATGCCGCCTTATCCCTACTTGGCAACTGACTACGCTACCCAGTTGTCGATCTTCACCCATCACATGTGGATCGGTGGATTCTTTATCGTCGGTGGAGCTGCTCACGCTGCCATTTATATGGTGCGTGACTACGATCCGGTTGTGAATCAAAACAACATCGTCGATCGCGTCCTGCGTCACCGCGATGCCATCATCTCTCACTTAAATTGGGTCTGTATTTTCTTGGGCTTCCATAGCTTTGGACTGTACGTCCATAACGACACCATGCGTGCGTTGGGCCGTCCCCAAGATATGTTCTCAGATACCGCAATTCAACTCCAGCCAGTGTTCGCGCAGTGGATTCAAAACATTCATACGCTGGCTCCTGGTGCCACCGCTCCCAACGCTTTAGGACCTGCTTCTGTCGTGTTTGGTGGCGATGTGGTCGCTGTTGGCGGCAAAGTTGCCATGATGCCGATGGCGCTGGGTACGGCAGACTTCATGATCCACCATATCCACGCCTTCACGATTCACGTGACGGTGCTGATTCTGCTCAAGGGTGTGCTGTTTGCACGTAGCTCTCGTCTGGTTCCAGACAAGGCGAACTTGGGCTTCCGCTTCCCTTGCGATGGTCCGGGTCGAGGCGGCACCTGCCAGGTTTCTGGTTGGGATCACGTCTTCCTCGGTCTGTTCTGGATGTACAACTCCCTGTCGATCGCAATTTTCCACTTCAGTTGGAAGATGCAGTCGGATGTGTGGGGAACAGTTGCTCCTGATGGCACGGTTACTCATGTCACTTACGGCAACTTTGCTCAAAGCGCAATCACGATCAATGGTTGGCTGCGTGACTTCCTGTGGGCACAAGCCTCTCAGGTGATTAACTCCTACGGTTCTGCTCTGTCTGCTTACGGACTCTTGTTCTTGGGCGCTCACTTTGTTTGGGCATTCAGCTTGATGTTCTTGTTTAGCGGTCGTGGCTACTGGCAAGAGTTGATCGAATCCATTGTATGGGCACACAATAAGCTCAAATTTGCACCGGCGATTCAGCCTCGTGCGTTGAGTATTATTCAAGGACGGGCAGTGGGCGTTGCTCACTATCTGTTGGGAGGAATTGTCACCACGTGGGCATTCTTCCTTGCTCGGTCACTGTCAATTGGATGAGCCGAGAGGATTAATAAACAGTTATGGCGACTAAATTTCCAAAATTTAGCCAAGACCTTGCCCAAGATCCTACGACTCGTCGGATTTGGTACGGGATTGCGACGGCACACGACTTTGAAAGCCACGATGGCATGACAGAGGAGAAGTTGCATCAGAAGATCTTTGCAACTCACTTCGGTCATCTGGCAATCATCTTCTTATGGGCTTCAGGCAGTTTGTTTCACGTTGCTTGGCAAGGCAACTTTCCGCAGTGGATTAAAGATCCGCTGAATGTGCGACCGATCGCACACGCAATTTGGGATCCTCAGTTTGGTAAGCCCGCGGTTGATGCGTTTACGCAGGGCGGCGCTACCTATCCTGTAGACATCTCCTACTCTGGTCTGTATCACTGGTGGTACACGATCGGCATGAGAACCAACGGTGATCTGTACCAAGGTTCGATCTTCTTGCTGATCTTGTCTGCGATCTTCTTGTTTGCAGGCTGGTTGCACCTCCAGCCCAAGTTCCGTCCGAGCTTGGCGTGGTTTAAGAACGCTGAGTCTCGCCTGAATCACCACTTGGCTGGTTTGTTCGGCGTTAGCTCTTTGGCTTGGACGGGTCACTTGGTTCACGTTGCGATTCCCGAATCTCGGGGGCAGCATGTCGGCTGGGGTAACTTCTTGTCTACGCTGCCTCACCCCGCAGGCTTACAGCCCTTCTTTACGGGCAACTGGGGAGCGTATGCTCAAAATCCGGATACTGCCAATCATGTGTTCGGCACAGCGCAAGGATCAGGTACAGCAATTCTGACGTTCTTGGGTGGGTTCAATCCGCAAACCGAATCGCTTTGGTTGACGGACATGGCGCACCACCATCTGGCGATCGCAGTGATCTTTATCATTGCGGGTCACATGTACAAGACCAACTTCGGAATTGGTCACAGCATTAAGGACATCCTCAATGCTCACATTCCTCCGGCTGGTGGACTGGGCGAAGGTCACAGAGGTCTTTATGACACGGTGAACAACTCCCTGCACTTCCAGTTAGGCTTGGCACTCGCTGCCTTGGGTACGATCACCTCCTTGGTGGCTCAGCACATGTATGCGATGCCTCCCTATGCGTTCATGTCGAAAGACTTCACTACGCAAGCGGCGCTCTACACGCACCACCAGTACATTGCTGGGTTCCTCATGGTCGGCGCATTTGCCCACGGAGCTATCTTCTGGGTACGTGACTACGATCCGGATCAGAACAAGAGCAATGTGTTGGCGCGGGTGTTGTCACACAAAGAAGCGATTATCTCTCACCTCAGTTGGGTCTCCCTGTTCTTGGGTTTCCACACGCTCGGTCTCTATGTTCATAACGACGTAGTAACCGCGTTTGGAACGCCTGATAAGCAGATCTTGATCGAGCCGGTGTTTGCTCAATTTGTTCAGGCTTCCTCTGGTAAGGCACTGTATGGCTTGAACGTACTGTTGGCTAACCCTGACAGCTTGGCATCCAATACTGGTGCGCTTTATCTGCCCGGTTGGTTAGAGGCCATTAATAATGGAACCAACTCTTTGTTCCTGACGATTGGCCCTGGCGATTTCTTGGTTCACCATGCGATCGCGCTCGGTCTGCACACCACCACCTTAATCTTGGTCAAAGGTGCGTTGGATGCTCGCGGTTCCAAGCTCATGCCAGATAAGAAAGACTTCGGATATGCCTTCCCTTGTGATGGTCCGGGTCGTGGCGGTACGTGCGATACCTCTGCATGGGACTCCTTCTTCCTGGCAATGTTTTGGATGCTGAATACGATTGGTTGGGTTACGTTCTACTGGCACTGGAAGCACCTCGCAATCTGGTCAGGTAACGTCGCTCAATTCAACGAAAGCTCCACCTATCTCATGGGTTGGCTGCGTGACTACCTCTGGCAGTACTCTGCTCCATTGATTAACGGGTATAACCCGTATGGCATGAATAATTTGGCGGTTTGGGCTTGGATGTTCCTATTTGGACATCTGGTTTGGGCAACTGGATTCATGTTCTTGATCTCCTGGAGGGGCTACTGGCAAGAACTGATCGAAACTCTGGTTTGGGCACACGAGCGGACTCCTCTAGCGAACCTGATTCGCTGGAAGGACAAGCCGGTTGCTCTCTCTATTGTCCAAGGTCGGTTAGTGGGTCTAGCTCACTTTACGGTGGGTTATATCCTAACTTACGCTGCCTTCTTGATTGCGGCTACAGCGGGTAAGTTTAATTAATCCTTGAGATTGGTTAACGCTGTAGAGTAAAAAATCCCCTGCCTTCTAGGTAGGGGATTTTTGCATTTCTTGGTTGAGCTTGACTTGAGCAAATTTTTTAATTCTTTAATGTATAGTTTTGCCCTAAGTTAAGCTTTTTTAGCGAACTTTTTTCACAACTTATAATCTGGTGTTGCCCAGAGCTGTTCCAATCGTAATAAATTACTGGACCCTTGGGCTAGACCAGTATGGAGAGCTAGTCGAGGATTTTATCATTCCTTTTAGCCGTCCTGCTTTGTTGCCATGAGACGGGACGGTTAGGTTTTTGGACTTTCTCAAAACTAAGAAGTGAATGTGGATGAGTACGACGCTTATATCGAGTCGATTTGTCAATGATTATTTCCGAACAGCGCTGACTTTTACACCCATGGGCTGTGCTTGATCGCTTGGATGCGATCACCGAACTGCTCGTTCTGCAAGAAATTGAGATTACGCGTCAGGAAGTGGCTCAAATTATTGAGAGCGGGTCAACGAAGATCAAAGGATTAACGATGCACTTTAAAGATCTAATTCTTGGCACTCCGTATAGTTTAGCTCAAGAATTTCTTCATCCACAAAAGGAGATTCACTCGGAAATGTGTCGATCGATAGTCCTGTTTCAACAGCCGCTCTCACTCCTACCCATATCTTCAATTTCTTCTAGTAAGAGCTAATTTATAAAGAGAATCTAAAAGCTGGTTAGCTGAGCTTGAGGAGA